>JAEUMU010000004.1 GCA_016791325.1 Hyphomonadaceae bacterium | reverse complement strand
CCGCCACCGCACGCCGGCGCATTTCGGCGCTGCGCCAGTTCTACCGCTTTCTTCTGCAGGAGAAGCTACGCGAAGATGATCCCACCGCGCGTCTGGATGCGCCCAAGCGCGCGCGCACGCTGCCGAAAACGCTCACAACGCAGGAGATTGAACACCTGATCGACGCAGCCGCCACGCCGCGCGACAAAGCCATTATCGAATTGCTTTATGGCGCGGGCCTGCGCGTGAGCGAGCTGACGGCGCTGCCGCTGCGCGCCGCGCCCAAGGACGGCCAATCGCATATGGTGATTGAAGGCAAAGGCGGGCGCGAGCGCATGGTGGCGTTGGGCCGCCCGGCGCTGGCGGCGCTGGCGGCGCATCTGGCCGCACGAGCGGATGCATTGCCGAAGAGCGAAGCCCAGCGGGAACGTGCGGCGCACTGGCTGTTTCCATCCGCCAGCGCCGCAGACGGCAAGCTTACGCGCCGACGCGTGGGGCAAATCCTGGAAGACGCCGCCGCGAGGGCCGGCATTGATCCAAGCCGCGTTTCGCCTCACGTGCTGCGCCATGCGTTCGCGACGCACCTTGTGGAGGGCGGCGCCGATCTGCGCACCGTGCAAACCCTCTTGGGCCACGCTGACATCGCCACCACGCAGATCTACACCCATGTCGCGGATGGACGGCTGAAGGCGCTGGTGGAGGCCAAGCACCCGCTGGCGAAACGGCGCAAATAGCGCGCCCGCTTGCAGTTCCTGGCCGGCGGTGCGATGGAATCACGCATGACCACGCCACCCGCCTACAGCCCGGCCGACGAACCCGGCCGCTTCTCCGCGCTCGTCGTCTATTTGCTTTACCTGCTTTCGATCCCCAGTTTGGCGGTGTTTGCGCTGGTGGGGGTGATTGTGGCGCTGGCGGCGCGCGACGGCGCCGGGCCGCTGGCGCGTTCGCACCTCGATTACCAAGTGCGGATCTGGTTCACCTCATTCTGGTGGACCATCGCGCTCGCGGTGCTGATGGTGATCGGCTGGATCTTGACGATCGTGCTGATCGGCTTGCCGATCATATGGATCGCGGGGGTTGGCTTCTTCATCATCTTCATCTGGTTTACCGTGGTGAGCTTGCTGGGGCTGCTGGCGCTGCTCGACGGACGCAGAAAGTGACGAGCGCGCGCCCGTGCCGCTGATCAAACGCAAGCACGCCACCGCCAAAGGCTACATCCACGATTGGCTGGAGCCCGATCAACCGGGCGGCATCAATTTCTTTTCAGGCGCAATCATCCTGCTGGTGGTGGTGAGCCTCTTGTCGCTGGCGCTGGAAACGGAGCTGCTGCGCCCGGATTCGGCGCTGGATGTGCGGCTGCTGCCGATCGTGCAGGCGATCAATGTTGCGGTAGTGTGGATTTTCGCCATCGAGTTCGCGTTGCGGTTCTGGTCGGAGGGCGAAAACCCTGCGCACAAGGGCGCGCTGGGGCGGCTGCGTTTCATGGTGCAGCCGATCACCATCGCTGATGTGCTGGCGTTCCTGCCCGAACTGATCGCCATGATTTTCTTCCCCGACTCCACGAGCGCATGGTTTCCGGCGCTGCGGGCGCTTCGCCTGTTCAGGCTGTTCAAGCTGGCGCGCTATGTGCCGGCGTTTGCAATCGTGGGTGCGGCGGTGCGGCGGGCGTGGGCGCCGTTGATGGCCGCACTCTGCGTCGCGGCGGCGCAACTCTATATCGCGGCCATGATGCTCTATTTCATAGAGGGCGACACCAAACCCCAAGCGTTCGGCTCGATTGCGCGGGCGATGTGGTGGGCGGTGGTGACGCTGACGACTGTGGGCTACGGCGATGTGTTTCCCGAGACGATGTGGGGACGCGTGGCGGCGGGGCTGGTGGCGATCGCCGGTGTCGGCATCGTGGCTATGCCGACAGGTATTCTGGCCTCGGCGTTCGCGGAAGAATTTCGCGAACGCCACGAGCGCGAGCAGGCGGCGCGTGAGGCGGAGCTGAAGGACTAAGCGCTGGCGGCGTTCAACGCGGCGATATCTTCAGCGCTCAGAGTAAGCGAGATCGCGCCCATCAGATCCTCCACCTGGGCGGCGCTTGTGGCGCTGGCGACGGGCGCGGCCACGGCGGGCCGCGCCATGAGCCAGGCAAGCGCCGCCTGCGCTAAGGTGGCGCCGTGGCGCGCGGAAACGGCATCGAGTGCGGCCAGCACCTGAGGCCCCTTGCCTTGCATGTATTGATCCATGCGTGCGCCGCGTACCGATTGCGCCTTATCGGCGGGCGAGCGGTACTTGCCGGTCAGATAACCGTTGGCCAAACCGTAATAGGGCAACAGCGAAACCTGTTCGCGCACGCACAGCGGCGCCAGCTCCTGCTCCACCCCGCGATTGAGCAAGTGATATTCCGGCTGCAGCGCCGCGAACGCGAGACCGCGGCGCTTGGCTTCGGCGATGGCTTGGGCAAATGGGCCGGGTTTGAAATTTGACGCGCCGAAGGCGCGAATCTTTCCGCTCCGATAGAGCGCCTCAAGCGCGGCGACGTATTCCTCCGGGGGCGTCGCTTCATCATCGCGATGCAGCCAGTAGAGATCGATCACATCCACGCCCAAGCGCTTCAACGAGTCCTCGCAGGCGGCGATAATATTTTCGCGCCCGATACCCGAGCGCTTCTGCCACATGCCGACCTTTGTGCCGATCATCACCTGCCCGCGTTTGCCGGAGCGCTTAAGCCAGGCGCCGATAAGGCGTTCGCTCTCCCCGCCTTCGTGGCCGGGCGCCCAGGCGGAATACACATCGGCGGTGTCAATCGCATCCCCGCCACGCGCGACGAATGCATCCAGCACAGCAAAGGAGGCCTTCTCATCG
This sequence comes from Hyphomonadaceae bacterium, assembly GCA_016791325.1. GTDB lineage: Bacteria > Pseudomonadota > Alphaproteobacteria > Caulobacterales > Aquidulcibacteraceae > Vitreimonas. The sequence goes on along the minus strand of JAEUMU010000004.1, from coordinate 12,531 downwards.
GCGGTCCAGCCGAACACGTTGCCGCCAAGCATAAGCGGCGTGATGAAAAGCCCGCTCTTGCCGATTTCGCGTTTCGCGCCCATCGCCTGCCCCTTTGGCTTCACATGCAAGCCTTAGGCGCAGGCGCGGGCGTGATCAACGCCGCGCCGCCAGTGGCGCAGAGAGATTAAGGCGCCGCCGCTCACGAATGCTGTGCCCGACCAATTCGCCTTCGATCAGCTCCGTTCCGGAAAGCGCGAACACCCGGCCATCGGTGAACAGCGCGCGCGAGTTTCCATACCAATCGATGCAGGAAACCTCGCACCGATAGGATGGATCGGTGGCGCGATCATTGGCGGTGAGTTCGCCAAGCGCGGTGAGGCGCCGCTCCGGGCTAAGCGCGAGGAAGCTCAAGTCAGAGGCTTGGCTACGCCACACCCAACGCCCGCCTTGTTTCACACCGGAGACTGTGGGCAACCCCATCAAACCCGCCCCATCGGGCCCCACCAGCGCGTTGAAGGCATGAGTGCGGCCTTCGGATTCGTAGCGCCCGCGCAGCACCTGGGTTTCCACAATGCGGGGGCGCGCACGCAGTTCGAGCACGGAGACTGAGAGCCCTTCATCGGTGCGATAGCCGGTGAGAATCACATCCGATCCCGCGCGCTCGACGCGCAGAATGCCATGCGGCGCTTCCACGACCGTGGGCGAACGCGGGCGCGCCACCGGCAGCGCGATGACACGCGCGCTTTGCGGGCCGGCGCTTGCTTCGGGCGGATAATTGCCGCGCTGGCCGGCGGCGCCGTAAACGACGTAATCGCCGACAAAACGGGTTTCATAGGAACGCGCTTCGGGGCTCGGCGCTTCGACGTAGCGATCGGGCCGGGCTTGCGATGGCGTGCGCGAGAATTGCGTCAGCGGCACGCGGAAATAGCGTAACTCCGCGCTATCGCTACGCGCGCATGGCGAGGTGTTCCAGCGCAATAGAGCGCGGAATTCGCCGCCGGCGGAATCCATGCTGAGCTGATCGCTTGGCGCGCCGAGCGCGAACATGGCGCGCGGGGACGCGCCATAGCGCATCGGGATCTGATAGATGGTGGCCTGGGCGGCGTAAGCGTCCGGCCCAGGGGGCGTCGCGGAATTGCAGCGCTGGCCTGTTTCCCACGACGCTGGCGTCACCCAGAGGAAAATATCAGTCGGGGAAACGAAGAACTCGCGCTGGCTATCGCCCACGAAAGCTGTGGTCTGGCACTCGACGTCTTCATCGGCGCGGTCCAGCGGGCAAACGGAAACAGAATGAATCACCGGGTTCTGCGACTCGCGCAGCGGGCGGTAGATGGACGTGGCGTCGAACAGCGGCCGGCCCCGCGTGGTGACGGCGCGGCGATCCTCATCGCGCAGCCAGCGGCGGATCAGCGGCCAACGCACCGGACCGCTGGCGTTGATCGAGTTAACCGCCAGCGGCGTGTAGATGACGAGATTCCCATTGACGAGACGCGTGGCGTAATTATCGGCGCTGAAATAATCGTTCGAGGAAATGTAATACGTCGCTTCGCGCGTCAGGGCGCCGGTTTCCATATTGAGCGTGAATGTCGTGATTTCGGAGGCGCGCTCACGATAGGAATAGCCGGTGACGAGGATGCGATTGCCGCTGGTGAGCAGTTCATCGTACCACGTATCGGCGCCCGGGCTGCGATAGACGTTGGCGCGATCGGCGAGAGCGAGTTCAGGGCGCCCGCCCACGCGCATGTCAGCCACGAACAAGCGCCCATCCTGCAGCACGACCAGGAAACGCCCGATCTGCTTGACGATGCCGCCTTCATCGACGCCTTGCGTTTGTACGTTGGTGATAGAGGATCCTTCCGGAACGCTGGGCTGAGCGGCGCGGGATTGGGCCGCGGCGCCGACGGAAGGCGCAGCCGCCACCGGCGGCGGCGGCGGAGGGGGCGGAGGGGGCGGCACGCCATCGGCATATTCGTAGCTGCCGCGGCGCGTGCGCCCCTGAACGCTGCGCACATATTCGAGGAATTGCGCTTCGCTTGCGAAGCGTTCGAGTGAACGGGAAATGACGGGCGGGCGGCTGGCGTCTCGGTTGGGCGCTTTGCCTGTTTGCGCAACTGCGGGGCCTACGAACGCAAACGCGGCCACAGCCGCAAACCAGCGCCAATCCATGATTTTTCCTCCCGCCTGCAATCACGCGCGCCGATTGTGGCGCCCTGGCGACGCAAAAGCGGGCGAAAAAATGATCAGAATGGATTGATGCGCCGGCGCCGCGAATAGGCCAGATAGCCCACATTGGCGCCAAGGCGCAGCCCCACGCCGAAACGCATGGGCGCGAGCGTGATGTCGCCGCGGCGTTGATAATTCACGCCTACGCCGCCGATATAATAGGCTGAGCCCTCGACGCCGGCGTAGCGATGGAAAATCTGATCGGGGTTGCGCATGTTATAGACAAGCGTGAACACCTTGGCGGCGTTGCCGCCGGTATCGAAGCCGATCGAAGGCCCCTGCCAGAACACACGCGTTGTACCGCGCAGGCGCTTCAAATGCAGATGCCCTTCGCCATAACGCAGGCCAACGCCGATGGCGCCGGAGCCCTCCTCGCCCTGCACATAGCCGTTGGGCCGCCCGAGATCGGAGAACACGCGCGCCACCACGGCGGCCACGCCCTCCGCGCCAGCGCCGAAGAAGCGGTTCACCGCGTCCACGATTTCAGGCTCGGAATAGGTGTCGCCGTTCTGCGCCAAGGCGGCGGCGGGAAGCAGCGCAGTTGCCGCCAAACCGAGCGTGGCGGCGCGGCGGGAGAGATCGTCAGCCATGAGAGAGCCTCCAGAGCGATAGACGTAATGTGGCGCCGCGAGAGCTGAGCGCAAGCCGAACCGGGCTTACGCGTCGATATTGCGCTTGGACGTCTCGGGCAGGAACAACAACCCGAACACCAAGGTGAACGCCGCAACGACGACCGGATACCAAAGGCCGTTATAAATATTGCCGGTCGCGGCGACGATGGCGAAGGCGGTGGTGGGCAGGAAACCGCCAAACCAGCCATTGCCGATATGATACGGCAGCGACATCGAGGTGTAGCGGATGCGCGTTGGAAACAGCTCCACCAGCATCGCCGCGATGGGCCCATAGACCATGGTGACGTAGATCACCAGCAAAGCCAGGATGGCCACCACCAAGGGCTTGTTGATGCGCGCGGGATCAGCCGCAGGCGGATAGCCGTGCGCATCCAGCGCTGCACGCAGTTCGCCATGGAAGGCGGCGATCGCGCGCGCGCGTTCAGCTTCGGGCAAGCGGCGCGCCGTGGGTGCGGTGAGGGTCTGATCGCCTATGCGCACCAGCGCGTCCGCGCCGATGGCGGCGGGTTCGGTGGCGTAGTTGACGCCCGCGCGCGCCAGATACGCGGTGGCGATGTCGCAACCTTCCTGATCGTAGCGATTGCGCCCGATGGGATCGAACTGAACCGAGCACGTATCACCCTGCGCGGAGACGATAACCGGCGCCGTGCGCTGGGCGTGCGCCAAAGCCGGGTTGGCTGCTTCCGTCAGCGCGTTGAACAAGGGAAAGTAGGTGAGCGCGGCCAACGCGCAGCCGGCCATGATGATCGGCTTGCGGCCAACCTTATCGGAAAGCCAGCCGAAGAAGATGAAGAAGGGCGTGCCAATCAGCAACGCCATCGCGACCAGACTGTTGGCGGTGAACCCATCAACCTTGACCATGCGCTCGAGAAAAAACAGCGCATAGAACTGGCCCGTGTACCAAACGACCGCCTGCCCTGCGACCGCGCCGAACAATGCGATGATCACCAGCTTGAGATTGGGCCAGCGTGCGAAAGATTCTTTCAGCGGGGCTTTGGAGGTTTCGCCCTCCTCTTTCATTTTCTGGAATACCGGACTCTCGTTGAGTTGCAGGCGAATCCAGAGCGAAACGACAAGCAGCACAATCGATGCCAAGAATGGAATGCGCCAGCCCCAGGCGGCGAAATCCTCAGCCGGCATCATCACGCGCGTGGCCATAATGACCATGAGCGAGAGAAAAAGCCCGAGCGTGGCGGTGGTTTGAATCCAGCTGGTGTAGAGGCCGCGCTTATTGTTGGGCGCGTGCTCGGCGACATAGGTGGCCGCGCCGCCATATTCCCCGCCCAGCGCCAGCCCTTGAAGCAAGCGCATCAGCACCAGGATGATAGGCGCAGCGACGCCGATCTGCTCATAGCCCGGCAACAAGCCGACCACGAACGTCGACACCCCCATGAGCGCCATGGTGACAAGAAACGTGTTCTTGCGCCCGACGATATCGCCGATGCGCCCAAACACGAGCGCCCCGAACGGGCGCACGGCGAAACCGGCAGCAAACGCCGCCAGTGCGAAAATGAAGGCCGTGGTCTCGTTGACGCCTGAAAAGAAGTGCGCGGAAATGTAGGTCGCGAGCGAGCCGTAGAGGTAGAAATCGTACCACTCGAACACGGTGCCGAGGGAGGAAGCGCCGATCACCATTTTCTCGCCAGAGGTGGCGGCGTGGTGCTTGGGCAGTTCGGCTTGCGTCATAAGCCCCCCCGGGGAAGACGGGAACGACGCTAAGCAGCGGCGCACAAACGCGCCAGTGAGAACTTAAGCGCTCGGCCCGGCGCCTTCTTCAAAGCGGCCAATGGCGAGGAAGCGTTCGCGGCGTTGGGCGCGCAGCTCGGCCGGGCTCAAGCGGGCGAGCGCATCGAGCGCTTCGGCCACGGCCGCGCCCACAGCGGCCACGGCCGCGCCCGGCTCGCGGTGGGCGCCGCCGACAGGTTCGGCGATGATCTTATCGATCACTTTCAGCTCAAGCAGATCCTGCGCTGTTATGCGCATGGAATTGGCCACCTCTTTCACACGATCGGCCTTCGGCTCTTCGCTGTCCTTCTTCTTGTAAAGGATGGAGGCCGCGCCTTCGGGGCTGATCACGGAATAGTAGGAATGCTCCAGCATCAGCACGGTGTTGGCGGCGGCGATGGCGATGGCGCCGCCGGAACCGCCTTCGCCCGCGATCACCGTCACCATCGGCACGCCGAGCGTAAGGCAGCGCTCCGTGCTGCGGGCGATAGCTTCGCCCTGGCCGCGTGCTTCAGCGCCGATGCCAGGGTAAGCGCCGGCGCTATCGACGAAACTGATCACAGGCAGGGAAAACCGATCGGCCATATCCATCAGGCGCACGGCTTTGCGATAGCCCTCCGGGCGCGCCATGCCGAAATTGTGCTTGAGACGGTCTTGCGTGGTGCGCCCTTTTTCGTGGCCCATGACGATGGCGGGGCGGCCGAGAAATTTTCCGGTGCCGCCGAGGATGGCGGCGTCCTCGCCGAATTGGCGATCGCCGGAGAGTTCGATGAAATCGGTGACGAGCGCTGCGACGTAATCGCGGAAATGCGGGCGATCGGGATGGCGGGCGACTTGCGCCTTCTGCCAAGGCTCGAGCTTGGAATAGATGGTCGCGAGCTGAGATTCAGCCTTGGACTTAAGGCGCGACAGCTCCACGCCCTGGGAGATGGCGTCCGCGCCAGACGCCTCGGCGAGCGCCTGCAATTCCTCGATCTTGGTCTCGATCTCGGCGACGGACTTTTCGAAATCCAGATAGGTGCGCAAAACCTGCTCGCCCCGGCCCCCGGGCGGCCCCCCGGAACGGGGCGGACAATAGCCGCTAAGCGCCTTGCTTCAAGGTAAAGCCCCAGCCCGGCTAGGCCGATTGCAGACTGCGCCGGCGCAGGCCATGCTGCGCATGCGAACAGAACAGGACCGCGCCCAATGACCAAGCCGCCCAATCACTTCTACGCCCCCCTGGCGAGCGGCGCGCCCGCCCCCCTGCGGGAGCTTCCGGTGAAGCTGGAGCGGATGGTGCATTTCGTGCCGTCGCACCTGGAGAAGGTGCGCGCCAAGGTACCGGAGCTGGCCCCACAGGTGGACGTGGTGCTGGCCAATCTGGAAGACGCCATCCCCGCGGACGCCAAGGAAGCAGCGCGCGCCGGCGCCATCGAAATGGGCCGCGCATTCGATTTCGCCAAAGCGGGGACCGGATTCTGGAGCCGCGTGAACGCGCTCAACTCGCCCTGGCATCTCGATGACGTCACGGCGCTGGTGGAAGGGCTGGGCGATCGGTTGGATGTGATCATGGTCCCGAAAGTCGAAGGGCCGTGGGACATTCACTACATGGATCAGCTGCTTGCACTGCTGGAAGCCAAGCACGGCGTGCGTAAGCCAATTTTGCTGCACGCCATTCTTGAGACTCCGCAGGGTGTGGCGAATGTGGAAGCGATAGCCGGCGCAAGCCCGCGCATGCACGGAATTTGCTTGGGGCCGGCAGACCTCGCTGCTTCGCGCAAGATGAAAACGACGCGCGTGGGCGGCGGCCATCCAGGCTATCGCGTGCTTGCGGACGCCAGGGCCGATGGGGGCGCGCGCGAAAGCGTGCAGCAGGATTTGTGGCACTACACGTTCGCGAAAATGGTGGACGCGTGCGCCACGCATGGGCTGAAGCCGATGTACGGGCCCTTCGGCGCGATTGACGATCCCGAAGCTTGCGAGCAGCAATTCCGCAACGCCTTCCTGATGGGCTGCGCGGGCGCATGGACACTGCACCCCTCGCAAATCTCTATCGCCAAGAAGGTGTTCAGCCCGGATGTGGACGAAGTGCGGTTCGCCCTGCGAATTCTGGAAGCGATGCCGGATGGAACCGGCGTCGCCATGCTCGACGGCAAGATGCAGGACGACGCCACCTGGAAACAGGCGAAAGTGATCGTTGATCTGGCGCGGCAAGTGGCGGCGAAAGACCCTGAAATGAAGAGCGCTTACGGCATCTAGAGCGCGGCGTTACCGCCGTCACGCCGGATCGGCGCCGCCATCCCCACATCGGGGATATGAAACTGCGCCACTTCGCCCTCGGCATGGTTGTTTTCGCGGTCGTGTATTTCACGCTCGCTGCGCTGGCTTCCCCAGCACTGAACGCAGTGCTCTAGGCGCAGCGAAACGGGGAGCGCTGGCGGCGCTCCCCGCTGGCGATGGTCATCACGCTTAGGTGGCGTTCTCTAACGTCTGCACGCGCTCCAGCTGCTCGCGCGCGGCTGGAAGCGCATTTTGCGCCCAGTCGCGCAGCGGGCCAGCGCTGGCGGTTTCGACATAGCGCTCCATAGTGCGCACCGTTGTTTCATGAGCTTCGACCTGCGCGTCGAGATAAGCATCATCGAACGCCTCGCCAGTAGCGCCTTGCAAACGTTGCAATGTCGCCGTTTGCGAGGAATCGAGTTCAGCCGTGGGGGCGGTGATGCTCAGCGTCGGCGCGAGCTGGGTGAGTTCGCGCGTGGAGGCTTGATTGGTGCTGATCACAGTGGTCGCAATATCCTTCACCTCCTGGCGCGCCGCGCGCTGGGCGGCCAATTGCGAAGCCTGAATTTCAAACGCGTCCATGTTAGCGACCACCTGCACGAACTGAGCGTCCGTCATGGCGGCGGCTTGCGGCGCTGCGGGCGTTTCATAGCCGCTGGGCTGCTGCGTTTCGGCTTGCTGGGCCTGTTGGCCGCACGCCGCCAGCGCGACAGCGCCGATCGCAAGTAGTGTCCATTTGGTCATGGGGGGCTCCTTCGCCGGCGATCGCACCGGCGGGCGCACAACGTGCGATCGCGCCGCCCGTTCCGGTCCGCCGGCGCGGAACAACAGCGGGCGCGATTCCGGTTGCAAACACTTACCGCACATGCGGAACTGCGCGCGGGGAACGCCGATGCGCCATGTGATCATCGCCGCCATGTTCGCGCTCGGCGCTTGCGCCACCGCGCCGCCAATGCCGATAAATTTGACTTCTGGCGGCGCGGCCCCGGCGCAGAACGAGAGACGCCCGCCGCAAGATGACTTGATCGTGTTGGCGCTTTCCGGCGGCGGCGCGCGGGCGGCTTCGTTCTCGCTGGGCGTTTTGGAGGGCCTGCGCGATACGCGCAGCGCCGCGTCAGGCGCGCCGCTGATACATCAGGTGACGGCGATCACTGCGGTTTCCGGCGGCGCGATCTTGGCGGCCTATGTTGGCCTGCATGGAGAGGCGGGGCTCGACACGTTCCGGGCGGCTTACCTGGACAAAAACTGGCGGCTCAACAGCCTGTCCGCGCCAACGACATGGTGGCGCGCCGCCCGCGGCGGCGCCAATGCCGCGCACGCGGATTGGCTTGATCGGGAGGTCTATGGCGGCGCGCGCATGGGAGAGATGCGCACAGGCCCGCGCATCATTCTCAACGCAACTGATCTCGCCAACGCCACGCCCTTCGCGTTCACCCCCTTATTCACCGATGCACTCTGCAGCGATGTCTCGGGCATCCGGGTGGCGGATGCGGTGGCTGCCTCCATGGCGGTGCCGATGGTGTTTCGCCCTGTGCTGCTGGAGGCGCGCGAAGGGTGTGCGGAGCCAGCCTGGGCCGCGCGCGTGGCCCAGGATCGCGACGCGCCCGAAACCGCGCGCGCAACGGCGCAAGCCATCCACGCCTACGGCCGCACGCAGCGTTACGTGCACCTCACCGATGGCGGCGTGTTTGACAATTTCGGCCTTGCGTCGCTGGCGGTGATGCGTGCGGCGGGGCCAGCGCCGGCGCCCTTTTCCGCACGCGAAGCGGTAGCGGCGCGGCGAATTCTCTTCCTCATCGTCAATAGCGAATATGACCGCAACATCGCTTGGCCCAACCAGGCCACGCCTCCCGGCGGCGCGGAAACATTGATCAGCGCACTCGATGCCGCCACTGAAGCCAGCAAACGCGGCGCGCTCGACGCGCTGCGCGCGAGCCTCGATGCGATGCAACGCGAGTTGATCACCTTTCGCTGCGGGCTAGAGCCGCGCACCGCACGCGAACTGGGCGCCGCGCCCGGCTGGAGCTGCGCGGATGTGAGCTTGAGCTTGGAAGTGCTCTCCTTGCACGATGCGGGACCAGATGCGCCGCCCGAGCTGATCCATACGTCCACCGAGGTGTCGCTGCCTGCAGACACTGTGACGGCGTTGATCGCAGCCGGCCGATATGCGGCGACGCACAATGCAGCGGTCCGGGCGCTAGCGCGTTAACCGCGCAGCACGCCGCCAGTGGATTTCATCACGGCGCTGACGATCTTGGCGCTGACGGCTTCGATCTCGGCCTCTGTCAGCGTTTTATCGCGCGGCTGCAGCGTGACTTCGATGGCGAGGCTTTTCTTGCCCGGGGCCATGCGCTCGCCGCGATAGACGTCGAACAGCGCGACATCGGTGATGAGCTGCTTATCGGCCCCGAGGGCGGCGCGGACGACGTCCGCCGCAGGCGCGCCATCATCGACGACGAAAGCGAAATCGCGCGTGAGCGGCTGCAGATCGAGCTTTTCGAGCGGCGGTTTGGTGCGGCCCCTCGCGCGCGGCGCAGGCAAAGCGTCAAGGAAAATCTCGAACGCAAGCGCCGGCGCCTCAACATTGATGGCCTTGAGCGCCCGCGGATGTATCTCGCCGTAATAGGCGATCACTTTCGGTCCAAGCTTCAGCGCGCCAGTGCGGCCCGGGCGCCAATGCGCGGGGGCGTCGCTCACAGTTTGCAGCGAGGCGACGGGCGCGCCAATAGCTTCAAGGATGGTGAGCACGTCGCGCTTGACGTCGAAAATGTCGGGCTGCGGCGCGGCGCGCCAATGGCGCGGCGGGCGCGCGCGCCACACGGCGGCGAGCGTGCGCTGCTGGCCGGCATCCTGCGTGCTCGAATACGCGGGGCCGGCTTCAAACAACCGCGCATCATCGAAGCCACGATCAGCGTTCCGTTGCGCGGCGGCGAGTAGCTGCGGCAACGCGGTGGGACGCATGCAATCCAGATCAGACGCGATCGGGTTGGCGACGAGCATTTCCTCACCGCCGCCGCCGAACGATTGCGCTTGCGCGCGCGAACAGAAGCTCCAGGTGATTGCTTCATTGTAGCCGAGCGCAGCGGCGGCGCGGCGAGCCAGGCGCGTGCGGCTTTCGCCCACGCTTGCCGGCGGCGGCCGGAAGCCTGCAGCGCGCGGCGGATCGGCCAGCGGCAGCTTATCGTAGCCCTCGATCCGGGCGACCTCTTCAACCAGATCGGCGGGGCCTTCGACATCACGCCGCCATGTTGGCGGCTGGACGATGAAATTCTTCGAGCTCTGGCCTTCGGCGCTCGCCTCGAAGCCCAAATCCTTCAGCACCGCGCGCACGCGCGTGGGCTTCACATCAATGCCCGCCAGCTGGCGCACGCGATCGGGATCGAACGTGATCGGTTTCGGAGCCGCGGGAAGTTCGCCTGCGAGCGTCACTTCGCTGGGCTCGCCGCCGCAGAGATCGAGGATCATGCGCGTGGCCAGCTCAATACCAGGCAGCACAAAGCCGGAATCGACGCCGCGCGCGAAGCGATATTGCGCATCCGTGGTGAGCGTGAGGGCGCGGCCGGTCTGGTGCGTGATGGCGGGATCGAAATACGCGCACTCGACCAGGATGTCGGTAGTGGCTTCACCGACGCCGGAATACTCGCCGCCGATAATGCCGCCAAGGCCGAGCACGCGCTCGTCATCGGCGATGACGCACATGGCGGGCGTGACGTTATAGACATTGCCGTTGAGCGCCTTGAAGCTCTCGCCTTCGCGGCCCATGCGGGCGCGCACAACGCCGCTGAGCTTGGCGGCGTCATAGACGTGCAGCGGGCGGGCGCGATCGTGGGTGATGAGATTGGTGATGTCGACCAGCGCGCTGATCGGCTTTTGGCCGATGGCGCGCAAGCGCTGCTGCAGCCAACCGGGCGACGGGCCGTTTTTGACGCCGCGGATGAAGCGCCCGGCGAAGGCCGCGCATGCGTGGGGCGCTTCAGTGGCGACCTTCTGCGGCGATGGATAGCGGCCCGGCGCCGGCAGGATGGGCTTGGTCGTTTGCTTGCCGACACCGGCGGCGGCGAGATCGCGGGCGATGCCGGCGACGCCGAGCCAATCGGGGCGGTTCGGCGTGACTTCAATATCGACCACAGGATCGTTGAGGCCGAGCGCTTCCGCGAGCGGTGTGCCGACTTTGAGTTCGGGATCGAGTTCGAGGATGCCGTCGGCATCGGTATCAAGCTCGAGTTCGGCGCCGCTGCAGAGCATGCCGTTGGAAACGACGCCGCGTACGGGCTTGGGTTCGAGTGTGATGCCGCTGCCTGGAATGTAGGTGCCGATTGGCGCGAAGGCGGTGACGAGGCCCGCGCGGGCGTTCGGGGCGCCGCAGACGATTTCCAAGTTACCGAGTTTGGTTTCGACTTGGCAGACTTGCAGCTTGTCGGCGTTCGGGTGCTTCGCGGCGCTGATGATGCGCGCGACGGTGAAGGCCTTCAGCTTCTCGCCCGCGTTCTCGACGGATTCCACTTCCAGACCCGTCATGGTCATGGTTTCGACGATGGCGTCGATGCTCGCATCGGTCGCGAGATGCTCTTTGAGCCAGGAGAGCGTGAATTTCATTAGCCGATCCCCTGCGCCAAGCCTGGCAGCAAGTACGGGCTGAAGCCGTAGTGTTTTAGCCAGCGTGTGTCGGCGGCGAAGAAGTCGCGCAGATCGGGCATGCCGTATTTCAGCATCGCCAAGCGATCGATGCCCATGCCGAAGGCGTAGCCTTGGTATTTGTCGGGATCGATGCCGCAATTTCGGAGCACGTTCGGGTGCACCATGCCGGAGCCCAGGATTTCCAACCAATCATCGCCCGTGCCGATCTTGATCTGGCCGCCGGAGCGGTCGCAGCCGACATCGACTTCGGCGCTGGGTTCGGTGAACGGGAAATGGTGCGGGCGAAAGCGCAGGCGCACGTCATCGACCTCGAAATAGGCCTTGAGCGCTGCGGTGAGCACGCTCTTGAGATCGGCCATGCTGGTGGTTTCGTCGATCACCAAACCTTCGATCTGGTGAAACATCGGCGTGTGGGTGGCGTCGGAGTCTTTGCGGAAGGTGCGGCCCATGCAGATCATGCGAATGGGCGGCTTCTGCTTCAGCATCGTGCGCACTTGCACGGGGCTGGTGTGCGTGCGCAGCACTTTGCGCGCGCCATCGTCGCCCTTCGCATCGAGGAAGAAGGTGTCGTGCGTTTCGCGCGCCGGGTGGTTCGGCGGGAAGTTGAGCGCGGTGAAATTGTTGAAGTCGGTCTCGATGTCCGGGCCCTCTTCAACGGAGAAGCCCATTTCGCCGAAGATGGCGGCGAGTTCTTCCATCACGTGGCTCACCGGATGGATGGAGCCGACGCGCGGCTTCACGGGCGGCAGCGTGACATCGACCGCTTCGCTTTGAAGCTGGCGATCGAGCGCGGCTTCAGCGAGCCCCGCTTTCTTGGTGACGATCTCTTCGGTGAGCTTGTCTTTGAGGATGTTGAGCGCGCCGCCGAAGGTCTTGCGCTCCTCCGGGCTCATCGCGCCCAGGTTCTTCATCAGCGCAGAAATGCTGCCCTGCTTGCCGAGAGCTTCGACGCGCAGCGCTTCCAGCGACGCCTCGTCGTTGGCGGCGGTGACGCGCGCCATGAGATCGCGCTCGAGCGCGTCGAGATCAGTTGTGTTGGCGTTCATTCTGCGCCCCGTCTTCAGACCGCGCA
>JAEUMU010000234.1 GCA_016791325.1 Hyphomonadaceae bacterium | reverse complement strand
GGGCCCCGGCCGGCCAGGGCGGCCGCGGAAAAACTCTTCAAATCCCGGCGGCAGCCCTTCCGTAGCCGGCCCCCGCGCCGCGTCCGGGCGCTGGCGGACTGAGATCGACACCACAGCCGGGCGCACGCGTTCGATGAGATCGGCAAAGCTCGCGGGGGCGCCGTTCGGTGCGGCAACTGGCCCTGGCGTGATTTCTTGCGCATCCGCCTGGTGGGTAAACGCTGGAAGCGCCGTGAAGCCGGCGAACAGCGCGGCCGCCGCCCCGCCGGCGATCAAAGTGCGACGGAGAAACTGTCCAATCAGTGCGTTAGGCATTGAAAATCCTCGGATGCCGCTATCCCGGATGGGCCGGGAACCTCTGATATCCCAAGCCGTCAAGATAAGCGCGGTCTAGCCGCTCCGGTAAGGGCGCTTTGAGGCAAAGTTGGGAAAAAGAACGCCCTTGGCGCCATTTTTCCGCTGATCCGTCGATCGCTTATGCTTAGCGATCGCCTTCTTCAGGCCCGCCCAGGCCCGAGGCCGGCGGGGCGCGGCGCACCAGGGCTATCGCCCCCGCGGCCAGCAGCAGCAGCGGCGCCAGCCAAAGCAGCCAGGTGCGCGGATCGAACGGCGGTCGAAACAAAACGAAATCGCCATATCGCTGCCTAAAGAAATGGCGAATTTCATCGTCGCTCTCACCGGCGGCGATGCGCTCTCGCACGAGGCGGCGCATGTCTGCGGCGATGTCGGCTGTCGATTGTGCGATCGGTTCGTTCTCGCACTGCACGCAGCGAATTTCCTGATCGAGCGCCCGCGCCCGCGCCGCCATCGCCGGATCGCCCAACGCCGCGCTCGCCGCCGTGGCGACAATAAGGGTGGCGAACCAGGTCATGGCGCGCGCCGCCGCCGCTGCAGCGCGATGAGACTCAAGAGCCCGCCCGCGCCCATCATCGTGGCGCCAAGGAAGATCAGCTGAACCAGCGGATTATGATAAAGTCGTAGCGCCCAAACGCCCGGCCGGTCACGCACAGCCTCCCCAAGGGCGACGTAAATATCGCCATCCCATGCGCTGAGGATGCCCACTTCAGTCGTCGGCGCTGGCGCTGTGGGATAGAAGCGCCGCTCCGTCGCCAGCGTGTCCACGTCGCCGCCCCGCTCCACACGCAGGCGCGCGCGCGTGGCCGAATAGTTCGGCCCCTCGGCGTCGCCGACCTCGAGCAGCGTCATGCGCCTGCCTGCAAACTCTACGCTTTCCCCGGGCGCCAGCGCCACGCCGCGCTCCTCACGGAATGCAGTCTCCGCGATCGCGCCCAGCGTCAGCACGCCCGCGCCAATGTGCGCCAGGCTCATCGACCATACCGCCAGCGGCAACACCGCCAGCTTCGCCAGCGCGCGACCCTCGCCACGACGCACGCGCATCCACAGGTAAATCAACCCGCCCGCGATCAACCAAACACCCACCGCCAAGCCGATCGCCGGCGCCACACGCCAATCGGCCAACACCAGCGAGCCTATGAAGGTCAGCGCCGCAAGCGCCGCCGCAGGGATCATGCGCTTGAGCGCTTGGCGCAGATCGCCAACGCGCCAAGTCAGCATCGGCCCCAGCGGAAGCAACACGAACAAAAGGCCCAGCAAGGGCGCCACGGTGGCGTTGAAGAACGGTGGGCCGACGGAAATAAGTCCCCCGCCCAGCGCCTCCACAAGCAAAGGATAAAGCGTGCCAATCAGCACAACGCCGGCCGCTACAGCGAGCCCGAAATTGTTGAGCACCAACATGCTCTCGCGGCTGATGGCGGCGAAGCCGCGGGGCTGCGCCAGTTTCGGCGCGCGGATCGCATACAGCGTGAATCCCACGCCCATGGCGATCGCCAGCAATACCAACACCGCAATCCCGCGGCTCGGATCAACGGCGAACGCATGCACCGATGTCAGCACGCCCGACCGCACCAGGAACGTGCCCAAGAGCGCCAAACCAAAACCCAGGATCGCCAGCAGGATCGTCCAGCTCGCCAGCGAACCGCGCCGCTCTGTGACGATCGCGGAATGGATCAACGCCGCTGCCGCCAGCCACGGCATGAAGCTGGCGTTCTCAACCGGATCCCAGAACCACCAGCCGCCCCAACCCAATTCATAATAGGCCCAATATGCGCCGAGCCCGATGCCCAGCGTCAGGCACGTCCAGGCGATCAGCGTCCACGGTCGCAAGGCGCGCGCCCACGCCTGATCGGCACGCCCCTCGATCAACGCCGCGATAGCCATCGAGAACGGCACGCTGAGTCCCACATAGCCGAGGTAGAGCATCGGCGGATGCGCGGCCAACGCAGGATCTTGCAGCAGCGGGTTGAGGCCTGAACCCTGCATCGGCGCGGGGTCGAGCCGCGCGAAAGGATTGGACAAAAAAAGCGTGTAGATGAGCGCACCGGCTGTCACCGCCCCTTGCACGCCAACCGCCTTGGACCAAGGCCCCATCGCCTGCCCGCCCCGGAGCGTGCCCAGAACTGCGCCGAAGACCGCGGAAACCAAGCACCACAACAGCATCGAGCCTTCGTGGTTGCCCCACGCACCTGCAATCTTGTACAAAAGCGGCTTGTCGATGTGGGAATTAGACGCGACAGTAGAGACCGAAAAATCGGACACCACGAAAACCGCGATCAGACACGCGAATCCCATCAGGCAAAGCAGCGCCGCAGCTTGTGCACAGGCCGAAGCCGCGGCGGCGCGCGGGGGGCTAGCGCCTGCGCCAAGCCCAAGCAGCGCCTGCGCCAGACTCAGCGCCAAAGCGAGTGCTACCGAAAACGCGCCGATCTCAGCAATCATCGCGGATCGTCGCCCTTCCATTCGCCGCGCTGCTTAAGCGCCTCAGCAACTTCGCGCGGCATATAGGTTTCATCGTGCCGGGCCAGCACGCGGTCAGCTTCGAACGCGGCGCCTGGCGTGTAGCGCCCCTCTGCGACCACGCCCTGGCCCTCGCGAAACAAATCCGGCAACACCCCATCGTAGCGCACCAACGCCGTCACTGCGCCATCGGTCACTTCAAATAGAATAGCCCCCTCGCTGTCGCGACGCACGGTGCCATCCACGACCAGCCCGCCCAGGCGCACCAAACGCCCCGGCTCCGCCTTTTCCGCCAAATCGGACGGTGCAACGAAATACGTCACGGAATCGCGTAAGCCCGTGAAGGTCAGCGCCACCGCCGCAATCAAGATGGCGCCGGCGGCGCCAATGATGATCAGCCTCTGATCCCTGCGCCTCACTTATCGTCCTCCCGCCGCGCCACTGCTCATGCGCGCCGCCATCTCGCGCCGGGGATCGTCCGGCGCCATGCGCGTCAACGCTTCGCCCCAAAGGCGGCGCGCATTGGTTTCGTCACCGGTCTCCATCGCCGCCATGGCCTGATAAATCCACGGCGCAGGATCATCGCTCAGCGCCGCGGCCTGCTGAAACACCGCCACCGCTTCCGGCGTCACACGCCCATCTTCCATTCGCACGATTGCGCGGCCGAGGCCCATCAGGGCTTCCGGCATTTGGGGAGCGCGCCGCAACGCGGCGTCGAACTGGCGGGCCGCCTCCTGCGCGCGCCCCTGGGAGAGCAAAACCTGGCCACTATAAAGGAACGGCAACGCATCTTCTGGATGCTCTCGCGCCGCTTGCGCCAGCACGGCCAGCGCCTCGTCAGCGGTGAAGGTTCTGGGGTCGCGCCCTTTCAGGGCCTCGAGCCGCGCCTGATACGGCTGATCCGGCAGTTCGGGGCGCCCGATCGCCAGGTAAACGCCCAGCCCCGCCAACGCGACGCCAATGCACGCCAGCATGCTGCTGCGCACGCGCCGCCCGCCGGCGTCGCGATAGCGGCGCAAAACCCAAAACGCCGCAGCGGCCAGGGCAAACGCGCCAAAAGCAAAGACAACCAAGCTTGAAATCACCTTTTGGTGCTAGCCGGTTTCGCGCCCCGCCGAAATGCTAAGCGTCGCCGCAGGCTCAGTCCGTCGCAGGCAGGCGTAGCCGCGCCTTTAAGCCCCCGAGTTGACCGCGCTCAAACAGCAGTTCGCCCGCGTAAAGGTCGACTGTTTCCTTCAAAATGGACAAGCCCAGACCCTGCCCGGGCGCGGCTTCGTCCAGCCGCGCGCCTCGGGCCATGGCGCGGGCAAGTTCTTCATCGGATAGGCCGGGCCCATCGTCTTCGACGACGATCTCCATCATGCCGTCGCTTTCAAACGGCGGCAGCAGCCGCACCACGACTTGGCTCTTGCCGTATTTGCAGGCGTTATCAATCAGGTTGGCGGCCATCTCGAGCAAGTCTTCGCGCTCGCCGCGAAAAGTCACGTCGTTCTCAGCTTCGATGGAAATGTCGATCGCCTTCTGGTGATCGTACTTTTGCTCCATCATGAAAACGAGATCTTCCAGGTTGTGCAGAACCGGCGTGCGGTAGCCGATCGTTTGCGCTTGGGCCCCAGCATGGGCCTCGGCGCGCGCCGCGACCCGCGCCCGGCGCAACTGGCGCTCCACAAAGCCTTCCATCTCCTCAACGGATTGCCGCAGCACGCCGTCATTGGCCTTGTTTTCCGCAGCCGCGTTCTTGAGGACGGCGATGGGAGTCTTCAGCGCGTGGGCAAGATTGCCGACGTGCCGGCGCGCGCGTTCCACCACCTCGCGGTTATGTGCCAGCAATGAATTGAGTTCCTGCGCCACCGGCTGCAATTCAGCCGGATACTCCCCTGACAATTGCTCGCTCTGTCCCCGCCGCACATCGGCGATGTCGCGCCGCAACGCGCTCAAAGGCTCAAGCCCGATGCGCACTTGCAGCACCGTCACCGCCGCCACCATTAGCGTGCAGAACGCCACGAATACCGCGAACGCCACGCCGACGAGATTGGCCGCGGGCGCCAAGATCGCCTTCGGCGCAACGCCGACAAGAAAAAGATAACGCCCCTGGAGGTTGGGAATCTCCACTACCTGCGCCACGACCCGTAAGGGCTCCTCGTCGGGGCCGGGAATATCGAGAAAAGTCCGTGTCGCGGGCGCGTCTGGCGCAACGAGGTCACGCAGCGTTTTTGGATCAAGGGCGATAGCCACGTCGAACAGCGAAGGCGAAATGATGCGCACTTCGACGTTCCCGCGAGCCCCGATGCTGGCGATCTGGAAATAGCGCCCGCTCAGCGGCTGCACATAACGGGGGTCGTAAGGCAAATCGCGCAGCGTCAGCTCGCCCTCAGGGCCGGGGGCGGCGTTGCCGATCAGATTATCCGCCACCGTGGAGATTTCCGGATCAATCAGCAGGCGCAGCAATTGGCGATT
The DNA here is from genome assembly GCA_016791325.1 of Hyphomonadaceae bacterium. Taxonomy (GTDB): domain Bacteria; phylum Pseudomonadota; class Alphaproteobacteria; order Caulobacterales; family Aquidulcibacteraceae; genus Vitreimonas. Next base: position 3,575 of record JAEUMU010000234.1, on the reverse strand, counting down.
GAACTGCTCGTGCGCGATCCATCCCGCCGCAACCAGGCCAATCACGCTGACGATAGCTATGGTGACAAGCCGCGCCGCCAAAGAGCGGCGCATGAGGCGCTGGAAGCGCTCAATAACGCCCTTGGGCTGTTCGCTCACTGCGCCGCCGCGGGATCAACCAACCGGTATCCGAGCCCTTTTTCAGTGATGATGCGCTCAGAACCGATCTTGCGCCGCAAGATGCCGATGAACACCTCGATGGTGTTGGAATCGCGCTCGTGATCTTGCGCGTAGATTTTCTCGGTGAGCTCGCTGCGCGAGACGATACGCCCGGCGTGGTGCATCAAATAATCCAGCACCTTATATTGATATGCCGTCAGCTTTACCGGCGCGCCATTGACCGTCACCTGCCCGGTGGCCGAATTGAGCTGCAGGTCGCCTACTTGAAGGATTGAGCTGGTATGATCGGTTTGGCGACGCACATTGGCGCGCACGCGCGCCAGCAGTTCGCCCATGTGAAACGGCTTGGTGACGTAGTCATTGGCGCCAAGATCGAGCCCCTCGACCTTCTCGCTCCACCGATCCCGCGCCGAGAGGATCAGCACCGGCATGGTGCGCCCGCCCTTGCGCCAAGACTTCAGCACCGAAAGCCCATCCACTTTGGGCAACCCCAGATCGAGGATCGCCAAATCGTAAGGCTCTGTCTCGCCGAGGAATTGCCCATCCTCGCCATTGTCTGCGGTGTCGACGCTGTAGCCCGCATCGCCGAGCGCTGCAGCCAGCTGCTCGCGAAGGTTCTTATCGTCTTCGACCACCAGCAGCCGCATGCTTCATTTTCCTAGCGCGCGGCGTCGACGCGGAAATCGCGCACTTGGCCGTCGGGCATTCGCCAGCGCAGGACATAAAACGGACGCGCCCCGTCCTCAAGGCGCGCCGAAATCAGCTCCCCGCCGTAACGAGAGCGAATTTCTTCCACTACTTCCCGCAGGGAACGAATTTCCCGCCGTCCCTCCCCCTGCACTGGGATCATCCAGCTGGGCTGCATAAACCCCAAGCCGGATTGCTGCGCGGCCACAGGCGTGGCTGCTGCGGCGGCGCTAACCGTTAACACGGCGCTGAGGAGGAGCGTCCTTAGAAGCATCGTCTTTCCCGTTTAGGGCGAACGCACTGAACGGGCGCTGAACGATACCGCTTACTCCGAGGGGCGTGGCGGCGTCACGTCGCGCTTAGGCCACTTCTTGACGAATTTCTTCAGTTCGTCGTCCGGCGTCTCGGGCAACATGATCTGTAGCCGCACGAACTGATCGCCCTGGCCGGAAACGCCTTTTCCCTTCAGCCGCAGCACCTTGCCGGTGTTAGAGCCCGCCGGGATGGTCAGCGTCACCGGCCCGCTGGGCGTGGGCGCTTGCAGGCGGCCGCCCTCCACTGCCTCGGTGAGAGAGATGCTCAAATCCATGTGAATGTCTTGGCCCTCTCTCCGGAAAAAGGGGTGAGGCCGTACATTCAGTTCCACCAAGGCGTCGCCAGCCGGGCCGCCCTGCACGCCGGCGCCGCCCTGGCCTTTCAGGCGCAGCACCTGGCCGCTCTCGACCCCGGCCGGAATTGCGACGTCCAGCGTTCGTCCTTCCGATAGGCTCACCCGCCGGCGGGCGCCGTTCACCGCGTCCAGAAAGTCAATGTCGAGCGTGAAGCGGATGTCGCGCCCGCGCATGCGCGTATAGCCCCGCCCGCCGCCGAAACCAGGTCCGAACAGGTCCGAAAAAATGTCGCCGAGATCAAACGCATCGGCGCCTGGCCCGGGCCCGCCGCCTGGCCCGGCGCCCGCGCCTGCGTGCGCCCGCGCGCCCTGTCGCGATCGCGCGCCGCCATAAGCCATGCGCTCGTTGCCGTCAGCGTCGATTTCGCCGCGATCGAAGCGGGATTTGGTGGCGGGATCGGAAAGCAGATTGAAGGCGGCCGTGGCGCGCTTGAAGCGCTCTTCGGCTTGTTTATCTCCGGGGCGCACGTCGGGATGCAGCTCCTTGGCCAAGCTGCGGTAAGCGCGGCGGATTTCATCCGCGCTGGCGGTTCGGCCCAGGCCGAGTGCGGCGTAAGGATCCCAGCTCAAGCTTCCGACAACGCTCCAGCTTCCCGCGCCTCAGCGCCCCGCCAGTCTGGCGGACAAGACGCGGATTCGCCCAAGCGGGCGACACCTCAGCCTATAATGTTATGGTTAACTCCTTGTTCAACCCTGGGCGACCGCCATCGTCAATCTGCGCGACTCGAAAGTGCAACGAACCGGGCGGCGCGCCAAAATCCTCGGCCTGGGCGGCCGCACTATAGGTCCAGGACGGCACAGAGACCTCGGCCATTCGCTTGATCACGCCGCTTTGGACCCAGGGACGGCTCGCCTGGCCCCCAGGCGTCGCCGCCGATGCGCGCGCACCGCACCCACGACAGCCTGATATCGCCACCGGTCAGCTTTCTAGCCCGCAGATGCGCCGGCGCGCGCGGGCGCAGCCCCGCATGAGGCAGGATGATTTCGCTGCGCGCCGCCCGTGCGTCGCTGGGCAGCGCCCCCGATGGCGGTGCCGCAAACGGCAACGCTTCGCGCCATTCGTGCGCGCCGATCTCCAACCGAGCCAAGCGCTCGTCTAGCTTGATGATGCGCGCGCCAATCGGATGCGGCGCCGCCATGGCGTGCGCGCTTCCCGCCTGCCCGCGAAGGAGACCCGAGAAAACGTACTCGCCGTCGCTGACCAGCACACAGTCGCGCGCCTGCACAATCTCCCATTCGCCGCCGTTCTGGATCGCGAAGACGTTCGCCCCCGCCAGCACGGCCGCAGCGCTGGCGCTACTTAGCGCGCCGTCGAAAATGCGCACGCGCATGCGATTGCCGCGATCCCATCGACCCACCGGGCCGGGCCACAGCGCCCATACCAACTCGCCCATGATCGCCGCACGCCGCACGATCGCGCGGCGCGTCATCAAAGCGTCCTCCGGCCCGGCGAACACCTCGTGTTGCCCACGCCAGGGCGCAGCAAACACTGCCGCAAGCGGGCGGTCATCGTCCTCAACACCAGGCAAAGCCGGCAAATCCAGCACCGCCAATACCGGCGTGGGCGAATCTGCCGGCGGGCTCGGCGGCGCCGGTTCAGGCAACGCCAGATCTGGCGCCGTCGCATCGCGCGCCCGGCGCAACTCCATACGGCGCGCTTCGGTATCCTCGATGCGCGCGATAAGGTAGGTTGCGCCGCCATCGAAACGCACCAAATCGCCGGGCTCAAGCGCCAACTGCGCCGGCCCCACCTCAACATCGAGGCTTTCCGCCGCGGCGCGCCGATCCGAAAGCAGCGCCTGCGCCATCGCCTCCGCAGCTGCGGGCTCAAGCACGAGCGGCGCGTCCACGCTCTCCACCCCGCCCTCGGCGCGGTCAAGCCGCCGCGCGCTCACGCTGGCGATGCGATAATCTTTCATCGCATCCAAAAACCGCACGCGCGCCTCGATCGGCGTTTGCGCCGCGTCGCCACGTTTTGCAAAAGGGCGCGCCGCGCTTGCTTGTGTCAACACGCTAGCGGCGATGTCGGCCACTGCGTCGTCGCGATGAAAGAACGTCA
>JAEUMU010000228.1 GCA_016791325.1 Hyphomonadaceae bacterium | reverse complement strand
GCGCGTCGAAGCTGGTGATGTCGATGTGCTCGACGGGGCTAGAGAGCAGTTCCGCTTTACGGTTGGAATCGATTTTGGCTTCGGCCATTGGAGTGGGCTCCTATGGGCGGCGTCGGTTTGAAACCAACCGCGCGGACGCTCCGCCGACACGCGATCGCGGCTGCAAATAGGGCAATTGGCTGGGATTGCAAGTATTTATGAAGCGCCGGTTCGGGCGCAACGAACGCGGGGCCCGCTTCGCAGCGAGCCCCGCGCCTGACTCAGTTTGGCCTTAGGCCTGCTTTGGCTTGCGCGTGCGCTTGCGCTTGATCTGGGTAACGTTGCTGGCGCGCTGGGCGGCTTCGGCTGCAGCAGTTTCGCTGAACATCGTCGGCCACGGCGCATCCCTAGCGCCGATCGTCACCGTGTCGCCGAAGCCGTTGAAGCGCGTGCCCATGGCGGTGCCGTAGGCGCCGAGCGAGCCGATCTCGATCAGATCGCCTTCGCGGATGTCGGCTGGCAGCATGAAGGGGCCCGCGGCCGCATCCATGCTGTCGCACGTCGGCCCGTAGAGGCGGAACGGCGCGAGCTTGGCGCGGCTTTCTTCCTGGCGCAGCAATTTCGCGGGGAACGCCCAGTTCAGGTGCGTGGCGTCGAACAGCGTGCCGAACGCGCCGTCGTTCAGATACAGCGCGTCGCCCTTGCGGAGCTCGACGCGCGCCACAGTGGAGCCCGCTTCCGCCACCAGGGCGCGGCCCGGCTCGGCCCAGAGCTTGGCGTTCTGAGCCACGAACATGTCTTCGAAGCCGGCCTTGATGGCGTTGACATAGTCGAGCATCGGCGGGGGCGTCATGCCCGGATAGATGGCCGGAAAGCCGCCGCCGATATCCACGATGTCGACCAGCACCCCGGCTTTCACGATGGCGCGGTTGACCATGCCCATGGCCGAGCGGAACGCGTCCGGCCGCATGCACTGGCTGCCGACGTGGAAGGAAACGCCCAGCATCTCCTCGCTGACCGAACGCGCGCGCCGCAGCAATGAGGGCGCATCCTCTTCGGTCACGCCGAACTTGCGCGCCAGCGGATAAGCCGCGCCGTCGCCGGAGACAGCGAAGCGCACCACCAGCGTCAAATCCTTGGCGCCGCCGGTTTCGGCGAGGATCTTGTCGAGCTCGTCCTCGCTATCCAGCGCGAACGTCTTGACCCCGTAATCGTGATAGGCGCGCGCGATGGCCCGGCGGCTCTTCACCGGGTGCATGAAGGCGATCTGCGCGCCGGGGAAGCGCTTCGCGATCAGCGCCGCTTCAGCGTCTGAAGCCACATCGAAGCCGCGAATGCCGCTGTTCCACAGCGCATCGAGCACCCATTCGGAGGGGTTCGCCTTCACGGCGTAGAACACTTCCCCCGGGAAGTGCGCGCGAAACCATTCCGCCGCCGCGGCGACGCGGTGCGGACGAGCGATAGCCACGGGACCGTCAGGCGCTTCACGCGCCGTCAAGTCGAGAGGCGAGAGGACGAAGTCCATCCGGCTGCTCCCAAACAATGCCACCGCGGTGAAGCGGTGCTTGTTAAACCCAGGCCGGCGTTAGTCGGACATGCTTAATGTCAGGTCCGCCCTTGGGAGCTTACGCCGGACGACCGCCAAAGTGCTTCCTGCACCTTGCTTATTCGGTCGCCCATCGTGGCCTGGGCCGAGGGGGCGTTAGTGGACGCTGTTTCCAGGTCCGCCGGTAACGATGGGGAATATGGTGATCGCTCGCCGAAGTAAAGAGTGTTTGATGGTTAATTTCGCCTTCGAAGCAAGGCAGTGCGTCTCCTCGGCCACGTCACAAAAGCGCAATGGAAGTGTCGCGGAGGCTTCTTGGAAGGTTCGCGGGCCCGTCATGCGCGGCCGTTAACCCCCGCCTCGTCCGAAGGGGCTCGGCGATTCCTGCTTCGCCGCCCCGCTGGGACGTGTGTTCAGGGGGTCTCTTCCATGTCGAAGAAGCATATTTTCACCGCGGCCGTTGCCGCCATGGCGGCGGCGGCCGGTTGGGGCGCCAGCGCCCACGACGCCAGCGCGCAAGTCACCACCAGCTGGAGCGGCGCGCCCGAGACGCGCGAAGGCCAGCAGCGCTTCAAAATCCGCGGCCGCTTCCAGTACGACATCCAGGACGCAAACTGGGATCTGGGCGCTGAAGACGGCTTTCGCTCCTATACCCGCCGCGCCTTCCTGGGCGCTCAAGGCCGTCTGACGGATCGCTGGCGCTACAAGGTGGACTTCATTCTGACGCCTTCCGCGACCTCCATCGGCGTGGATGACGCCTTCTTGGAATACGTGACTGACGATTGGTCGCTGGTAATCGGCGAGTTCAACATCACCTCGCCGCTGGAAGATCGCATCTCCTCGCTCGACATCCCGTTCATCGAGCGCTCCAGCATGATCAACGCGTTCGAGTTCGGCCGTCGCGCCGGCCTGGGCTTCATTGCCGGCGGCGCCAACTACTCGTTCGCCGCCGCGCTGCAGGGCGATTCGCTCAATAACGCGGAAACCAGCTTCAACAACGACGAATCCACCGCCGTCAGCGCGCGCTTCACCTATGCGCCGATCTTCGAGACCGCGCCCGAAGGCGTGACCCTGGTTCACCTGGGTGTGCACGCCCGCGCGCGCGACGCGGGTGGTGACGCCACCTCCCAAATCCGCACCCGCCCGCTGAACGGCCGCGGCGCGCGCTGGATCGACTCCGGCTCGGTCGCCGCCAACCGCTTCGACAGCGACGTCACTTACGGCGCTGAGCTGGCGCTGCAGCGCGGCCCGTTCGGCCTGACTGCGGAATACGCGCAGATGGAAGGCGATACAGTCGGCGGCCTTTCGCGCACTTATGAAGGCTATTACGTCGATGTCTATTGGTCGCTCACCGGAGAGAGCCGTAGCTATCGCGGCAACCAGGGCTCGTTCGGCGCGATTTCGCCGCGCAACCCGGTCACCGCTGAAGGCGGCCTTGGCCATTGGATGGCGTCGGCGCGCTACGATTACCTCGATCTGAGCGACGGCACGGATCCAAACCGCGGCGAACAAACGGCATGGGCCGTGGGCCTGGATTGGGTGCCGCTTGATCGCGTGCGCTTCAAGCTGAACTACGCCGTCAGCGACATGGATCGCACCGTCGGCGTGGATGACGAAGCACAGATCGTCACGCTGCGCACGCAATTCGATTTCTGATCCCCCGCGACTAGGCGGAGACAGGCCCGCCCTGTCTCCGCCGCTTTCGCCTCGACCAATTCAGGGAGTCCCACATGCAAATCCTTAAACACGCCGGCAAAGCGGTGGCTGCGGCCGTTGCCGCGCTCGCGCTCAGCGCTGGCGCCGCCAACGCCCAGCAAGCCTTCACCATCCAGATCGATGGTTCGTCGACCGTGTTTCCGCTCGCGGAAGCGGTCGCGGAGGCGTTCCAGCAACAAACCCAAGGCCGCGTGCGCGTCACCGTCGGCGAAAGCGGCACGGGTGGCGGCTTCCGCAAGTTCTGCCGTGGCGAAACGCACATTTCCAACGCCTCGCGCCCGATCTCGGCCAGTGAAATGGCCACCTGCCGCGCCGCCGGCATCCAATACGTGGAGATCCCGGTCGCTTTCGATGCGCTGACGGTTGTGGTGCATCCCTCAAACCCGCTGCGCTCGATCACGGTTGAGCAGCTGCGCCAAATCTGGCGCCCGGAAGCGCAGGGCCAAGTCACCAACTGGCGCCAGGTGAACCCGTCTTTCCCGGATTTGCCGCTTGTGCTGTTTGGCCCCGGTTCGGCTTCGGGCACGTTCGACTATTTCACCGAAGCCGTGAATGGCCGCGCGCGCGCCTCGCGCACGGACTACACGCCGTCTGAAGATGACAACGTGATCGTCCAGGGCGTCGCCACAAACACTGGGGGCATGGGCTATTTCGGCCTGGCCTATTACGAAGAGAACCACTCGCGGCTGCGTGCGCTGGCGATCGACAGCGGCGCCGGCCCGGTCGAGCCGAGTCGTCAGACGGCGGAAAACGGCTCCTACGCGCCGCTTTCGCGCCCGATGTTCATTTACATCAACGCCGCCGCGCTGCGCCGCCCACAAGTGCAGCAGTTCGCGCAGTATTTCGTGAACAATGCGTCGCGCTACTCGGCCCAGGTGGGCTACATCCCGCTGCCGGCTGCGGCCTATCAGACTTACCTCCAGCGCGTGCAAAGCCGCACCCAGGGCACCGCCTTCGGCGGCCGCCAGGCGATCGGCGTCACCATCGCTGAAGTGATGGCGCGCCCGCTCATCGTTGAGCCGGTTCAGCAATAAAGCAGGGCAGAACCCCGGCGGGCGCGGCGATAGGGCCGTTCCCGCCGGGGGGCGTCCTGGGCTATTCTGACAGCGGATTCTCGGAAGTTCCTGCGCGCCGCTCGGCGCGCTTCTCTCTTGCGGGCGGAAGGCGGCACGTGGATCGGGATTTCACCAAACGGCGCATGCGCCTGGGCGAGCGCGCGATGGAAGCGCTGCTGTTCATCGCCGCAGCGCTGGCGATCGGCATTGTCGGCGGCATTCTTTATGTCGTCATCTCCGAAGCCGCGAAATTCTTCCTTGAAGTTTCGTTCGTGGAGTTCGTGACCTCTACGCGCTGGACGCCGCTATTCGAGGATGCCCATTACGGCATCGCGCCGCTGCTCACCGGCACCTTCATGTCCACGCTGGTTGCGCTCTCGGTGGCGGTGCCTCTTGGCCTCTTGGTGGCGATCTACCTTTCGGAGTTTGCCAGCCCGCGCGCGCGTGAAACGATTAAGCCGACGCTTGAGCTGCTCGCCGGCGTGCCCACCGTGGTTTACGGATACTTCGCGCTCTTATTCGTGACGCCGCTTTTGCAGAACATCATTCCGGGCCTGCCGGGCTTCAATCTGCTTTCGGCAGGCATCGTGATGGGGCTGATGATCATTCCTTACATCGCCTCGCTCTCGGAAGATGCGATGCGCGCGGTGCCCAATGCGTTGCGCGATGGGTCTTTCGCGATGGGCGCCACGCGGCTTGAGACTGCGTTCCGTGTGGTGTTTCCAGCCGCCATTTCCGGCATCATCGGCGCTGTTATTCTGGGCATGTCGCGCGCGGTGGGCGAAACCATGATCGTCGTCGTCGCCGGCGGGCAGCTGCCGCAGATCGTCACCTCGCCGACGCAGCAAGGCGCCACCGTCACAGCTTTCATCGCGCAGGTGGCGCTAGGCGATATCGCCTTCGGCACGCTCGAGTATCAAAGCATTTTCGCCGCCGGCCTTGCGCTCTTGGTGCTGACGCTCATCTTCAATTTCGTCGCGTTCGCGATGCAGCGCCGATTCCGGGAGGCCTACTAATGACCGCCGCCGATACGTCCGCGCGCGTGGACATCGCCACCCATCCAAAGAGTCTAGCGGTCCGCCGTTTCAAGGATTCCAGCTTCATCATCATCGGCATCTTGGCCACGCTGATCGGCCTCGGCACGCTGGTGGCGTTGGTGTGGGAGCTGGCGGCTGATGGCGCGCACAGGCTCAACGCCCAATTCTTCTGGAGCTTCCCCTCATCCAACCCCGCCGAAGCCGGCATTCTTTCGGCGTGGGTAGGCTCGATCCTGGTCATCCTCACCACGGCCTTTTTCGCCATTCCCATCGGAGTCTTGGCGGGCATTTATCTGGAGGAGTACGCGCCGCGTAATCCAGTCACCAGCGCCATCGAAATCGCGGTGAACAATCTCGCCGGCGTGCCGTCGATCATTTTCGGCCTGCTGGCGGTTGGCCTTTTTGTGCAGTTGCTCGGGTTCGGCCAATCCATCCTCACCGCCGGCATAACGCTGGCGTTGTTGATCCTGCCTGTCGTCATTGTCGCCACGCGCGAAGCGGTGCGCGGCGTGCCGCAGGAAATCCGCCAGGCCGCGCTCGCTGTCGGCGCTACGAAGTGGCAGGCCACACAGCATCACGTTCTGCCGTATGCACTGCCGGGCGTCGTCACCGGCGTCATTATCGGCATCTCGCGCGCCATTGGCGAAACCGCGCCTCTCATTCTCATCGGCGGCCTGACATTCGTGGCCTTCCTGCCCATTACCCGCCCGGGCGACGCCACCTTCGAGGTGATCGGAGCCGTCGACGAGTACGGCGCGCCCATCACGCCAGATGCCGTGGAGACCGTCCGGATTGATCATGACGGCGTTGTCGTCATGCCGGATTTCACGGAAATGCCGGTTGTCGCGGGCCAGACCTATGAGTTGCCGCACGGCGCCACCGTGCAATCCGTCGCGACCTGGGGTGACGCGATTGCCTCCTGGTCGCCGACCAACTGGCTGATGTCCGATTTCACGGTGATGCCGATCCAGATGTTCAACTGGACCTCGCGCCCGCAGGCTGAGTTCCTTGAACTCGCCGCCGCCGCTGGCCTTGTGCTGCTGGCGATTACGCTGCTGATGAACGGGATGGCGATTTGGCTGCGTTACAGGCTGCGCAAGCGCATCAAGTGGTGAGGCGGCTTAGCGCCCGCCGGAACTCTGCTTGGCTTCCCGCTTGAGCCGTCTGCGTTCTTTGGCGCGTGCACGCAGATCGCGCAGCTTGTGCCAGAAGCGGCGCCCGCGCTCCTTCGGCAGCGGTTCGAGGTTGCGGCGGAAATCCTCGGCGCAGGCGCGCCAGGAATAGCGCTCGGCCAGCGCGCGTGCGTCCTCGCGCTTCAGTTCAAGCGCCTCAAGGCATGCTTTGCGCAAGTCGCGATCGACAACGCCTGCGCCGGTGCCGGGCAGAATGTCTTTCGGGCCCGGCGCGATGAAGCCGGCGACCGGCGTGCCCGTGGCCGCCGCCTCAAGGATCACGAGACCGAACGTATCGGTGAAGCTCGGGAAAACGAACACGTCGCCATCGGCGTAGTGGCGGGCCAGCTCTTCGCCGAACTTGGGGCCAGTGAACACCGCGGCCGGATACTGCGCCTTCAGCTCCTCTAGCGCTGGCCCCCCGCCGACCACCACTTTCGAGCCGGGAAGATCCAGCTTCAGGAAGGCGTCGATATTCTTTTCCACGGCTACGCGCCCGACATAGACGAACACCGGCCTGGGCAGATCCTTGAATACGCCGCCATCAATGCCGCGTTTGTTCGGGTTGAACAGCTCCACGTCCACGCCCCGGCTCCACAGCGCCACATTGCGGAAGCCCTGCAGGCGCAACTGCTCCATCATGGTGGGCGTGGCCACCATGACGCGGCCGGACTTGTCGTGAAAGGCGTGCATGTAGCGATAGCCCGCCCAAAGCGGAATCCACGGGAACCGCGCCGTCACGTATTCCGGAAACTGGGTATGGTAGCTCGTGGTGAAGGGAAACTTGTGCTTCAGGCACACATGGCGCGCGTCCCAGCCGAGCGTGCCCTCAGTCGCGATATGCACCGCATCCGGCGCGAAGGAGAGGAAGCGGTCCTCCACATCCCGACGCGCGCCCAGCGCCAGTCGGATTTCCGAGTAGGTGATGAGCGGCACCGTGTTGGGATAATCGGCCGGGCTGATCACCTCGATCTCGCACCCCATCGCGCGCAGCTCGCGCATGGTGTTGGAAAGGGTGCGCACCACCCCGTTCACCTGGGGCTCCCAGGCGTCGGTAACGAGCAAAATCTTGGTGGCGAGGGGCGCGCAATCGGAAGCGCCAGCCTGGCTCGCCGCCTCTGCCGGGGGCGTTTGGGTATCGCTGCTCACCGGCGCGTTCTGACCACGAGGGCGCCGCCAACGCAAGAGGGGGAAGCCAGCCGCTTGCCCTAACGGCCGGAGACGCGCAAAGGGACGCCATGAGCACCGCCCCCAGACCCGCCGCCACCCCCAGCATCGACTGGGACGCGCTCGACGCTCTCAAATATCAGGACGAAGACGCCGCCGTGGCGGCGCTCCTGGCCGATTCCCCGCTTGATCCCGCCGCCCGCGCCAGCGTCAACGCGGAGGCCCGCGCGCTTGTGACTCGCGCCCGCGGCCTAAAGCGCCGCAAGGGCGTGATGGAGAGCTTCTTGGAGGAATTCGGCCTTTCCAACGCGGAGGGCCTGGCGCTGATGTGCCTCGCGGAAGCCCTGTTGCGTGTGCCCGATGAAGAGACCGCCGATAAACTGATCGCGGAAAAAATCCGCACCGGCAAATGGGCGGAGCATCTTGGCAAGTCCGATCACTGGCTCGTCAACGCTGGCACGTTCGGCTTGATGCTCACGGGGCGCGTCGTCAGCCTCCCGGAAGAGATGAAGAACGACAGCGCCAAGTTCATGGCGCAGTTCGTCCAACGCGCGGGCGAGCCGGTCGTGCGCGCCGGCGCCATGCAGGCCATGCGCATCCTGGGTGAGCAATTCGTGCTCGGGCGAACCATCGATGCAGCCCTGAAGCGCGGCGCCGGCATGATCCGCTCCGGCCTCGCTACCCGCTATTCGTTCGATATGCTGGGCGAGGGCGCCCGCACCGATGCCGACGCCGAACGCTATCTCTTGAGCTACGCCAACGCCGTGAAGGCCGTTGGCGAAGCCAGCGAAGGCAAGGGCCCGCACGCCGCATCCGGCGTTTCGGTCAAACTCTCCGCGCTCCACCCGCGCTACGAAGCGCGCCAGGAAGAGCGCGTGATGGCTGAGCTTTATCCGCGCGGTCTCCAACTCGCCGAAAGCGCAAAGGCGTGGAATATCGGCCTCACGCTTGATGCCGAAGAGGCTGACCGCCTCGTGCTTTCCATGCGCTTGTTCGAGCGCCTCGCGCTGGAGCCGTCGCTCAAGGGCTGGGAAGGCTTGGGCCTCGCCATCCAGGCTTATCAGAAGCGCACGCGCGCGTTGATCGAACGCCTGGTCTCGCTCGCTCGCCGGCGCGGCGCGCCGATCCAAACGCGTCTGGTGAAGGGCGCCTACTGGGACGGCGAAGTGAAGCGCGCGCAGATCATGGGCCGCCCCGATTTCCCAACCTGGACCACCAAGGCCGCCACGGATGTGCATTACCTCGCCTGCGCGCGCGACATGATCGCCGCCGGCGGGGCGCTCTTCCCGCAATTCGCCACGCACAATGCCCACACGGTCGCCGCTGTGCGGCGGATGGCGCAGAGCGCGAGCCACACGCACCACGAATTCCAGCGCCTGCACGGCATGGGCGAAGCGCTTTACCTCGCCGTTGATCCGCCGCCGCCAGTGCGCGTCTATGCGCCCGTTGGCGGGCATGAAGACCTGCTGCCCTATCTGGTGCGCCGCCTGCTGGAGAACGGCGCCAACACCAGTTTCGTGCATTCGTTCCTCGATGACGACGTTTCGCCCGACATTGTCGCCGCCGATCCTATCGCCACGTTGGAGGCGCGCCCACATCGCCATCCGCGCTTGCCGCCGCCGCCGCGCCTGTTCGGCGCCAGCCGCCGTAACTCCACCGGCCGCGATCTCTCCATTAAGGCTGATCGCGATGCGCTGAGTTCTCTCGCGCGGGCGAGCGAGGCAAGCGCCCAGCGCGGCGCGGGGGAAAGTCGTCCCTCGGCCGCGATCGCGACGGCTCTCGGCGCGTTCCAAGCCTGGAACGGGCGCGGCGGCGCCGAACGCGCGCGTATTCTGCGCGCCATGGGCGATGCGCTGCAGAACAATGAAGATGCGCTCGTGCAACTCACCGCGCGCGAAGCCGGCCGCAATCTGCAAGACTCCATCGATGAGGTGCGCGAGGCGGTCGATTTCTGCCGCTATTACGCCGCCGAGGCGGAGCGCCTGTTCGCCGGCCCGCGGGCGTTGCCATCGCCGGCTGGCGAGACTGACCATCTCGAACTGCACGGACGCGGCGTGTTCGTATGCATCAGCCCGTGGAATTTCCCGCTGGCGATTTTCACCGGCCAACTCGCGGCAGCGCTCGCCGCCGGTAATACCGTCGTCGCCAAGCCCGCAGAGCAAACGCCGGAAATCGCAGAAGTTGCGGTAAAACTTTTCTACGAAGCAGGCCTGCCACGCGAAGCGCTCGTTCTGGTGCAGGGTGACGGCAGGGTTGGCGGCGAACTGGTCGCAGATCCGCGCATCGCGGGCGTGGCGTTCACCGGCTCCACCGAAGTCGCGCGCCTCATCAACCGCACGCTTGCGGCCAAGGATGGCCCGATCGTGCCGTTGATCGCTGAAACCGGGGGCCTGAACGGTCTCTTCGTCGATACCACCGCGCTGAAGGAGCAAGTGGTCGATGATGTGATCGTCTCCGCCTTCAATTCCGCCGGCCAGCGTTGCTCCAGCTTGCGCATCCTGTTCCTGCCGCGCGAGACGGCGGATCAGACGCTCGAGACGCTCATGGGCGCAATGGATACGCTCATCATCGGCGATCCGACCGATCCGTTCACCGACATCGGCCCGATCATCGACGCCGAGGCCAAAGCCAACCTCGAGAAGCACATGGAGCGCATGCGGCGCGAAGCGCGCGTGCTGAAGCAAATCGATGTGGCGCACCTTGGCGGCAATTTCTTCGGCCCCGCCGTGATCGAACTCTCCGGCCTCGATCAGATCGACAAAGAGGTGTTCGGCCCGATCCTGCATGTCATCCGCTACGATCCCAACGACATCGCCAAGATTGGCGCCCAGCTCGCCGCCAAAGGCTACGGCCTCACGCTCGGCGTCCATTCACGCCTGGAAAGCTTCGCGGCGGAAGTGATGGCTGCGGTCCCCGCCGGTAATGTGTATGTGAACCGCACCATCGTCGGCGCCGTCGTCGGCGTGCAGCCGTTTGGCGGCTCAGGCCTTTCCGGCACGGGGCCGAAAGCGGGCGGGCCCAACTATCTGCCGCGCTTTGCAGAGGAGCGCGCCGTGAGCATCAACATCGCCGCGCAAGGCGGCGATCCGCATTTGTTGAATCTTTAACGCGCGCTCGCGCCTCAGAACGCAAACTCAAGCACTGCGTGCGCCGCCAATTCGCCAGTGGCGGCATGCGTTACCCGCGTCTCTGCGAAGGCGGTGCTCTTGCCCCAACGCAGAACCTTGGATTCGACGAGCAGGTCTTCGGTCTTGGTCGGGCGCAGGAAGTGGGTG
>JAEUMU010000199.1 GCA_016791325.1 Hyphomonadaceae bacterium | reverse complement strand
GATGATGAACGCACGCAAATCCTCGGGCATCGAGGCTTCGATCTTGAGTCGCACGATATCGCCCAAGCGGCGTTCCTTGAGGCGCGCTTCAAACTCGCGCACGAGATCTTCGGCCTCTTCCTGGATTTCAATGTCGCTATCGCGGACCACGCGAAACGCGCCTTGGGCGTCGACCTTGTATCCGGGAAAGAGTTCGCCCAGGAACAGCGAGATCGCATTCTCGAGCGAGACGAACCGCTTGTGCGCGCGCTCAACGCTGTCGCCGCCAGCGGGCGTGACGTCGATGAAGCGCGCCACCTGGCTGGGCACCGGAATCAGCGCATTGAGCGCGCGGCCATCCTCCTTGCGCCGGAGCTTCAGCGCGATTGCGAAGCCCAGATTGGGGATGAACGGAAATGGGTGCGCGGGATCGACGGCCAGCGGCGTCAGCAGCGGAAACACCTCCGCCATGAAAATCGGCTTCAGCCATTTGCGCTCAGCATCGTTGAGCTCTTCGAGATCGAGCACGAAAATGCCGTTGGCGCGCAGCTCCGCGCGCAGGCCGAGCCATTGCGCCTGCTGGCGCGCGATCAACACGCCCGCGGCGGCGTGGATGCGGGCGAGCTGCTCAGCCGGGGTCAGCCCATCTTGGCTCAAGGTGGACACGCCGGCTTTCACCTGCTCGTGCAGGCCGGCGACGCGGACCATGTAGAATTCATCGAGGTTGGAGGCGGAGATCGAGAGAAAGCGCAGCCGCTCCAACAGCGGATGGTTCGGGTTTTCCGATTCCTCGATCACGCGCGTATTGAAGGCGAGCCAGGAAAGCTCGCGATTGAGGAACCGTTCCGGCCCTTCCAGCGTCGGCGGCTTCTCCGCCGGCGCGCGCTTTTTGCGCGGCTTCGTCATTCGTTAACCGTCTCCCGCGGCCCCCCACCGGGCCTGCGCCTTTTCCAACGCCTTGCGCGCAGCCGGCAAAGCCACCGGTTTGGCGGCTTTGACCAGGCTGGCGTCCAGCTCCGCGGCCCAATCGTGGGCGGCGGCGAAGGTCCGCGGCAGCCTGCGCGCGACGTATTTGACCGCATCATCGCTCAATTGACTGAATTGTTCGCGACATATGCGGCGCAAAACGACCTCCAAAAGCGCCTCGTCAGGCTCGCCCAGGCGGGCGACAGCCAGGGCGGCGAAGCGGGAGCGGAGGTCGGGGGCGGCGGCCGGCCAGGAGCGGGGCTCCCCGGAACCGACCAGAAGCACGGCTCCGCCCTGGCCGCGCGCCAGATCCAGGACGCGCCACAGCATGGCCTCGTCGGCGCCGGCGTCCACATCGTCAATGAACAGGCGCCCGCCGGCCTCGGTGAAAACGGCGGCGGCGGCATCAGGCGCACTCGCGGCGGAGACCTGGCGCGCGCCCGCCTCCAGCGCCCAGGCCAGGGCCAAGTGGGTTTTGCCAGAGCCCTTCGGCCCGCACAGCGCCAGCGCGCCGCCGGGCCACGCCCGCCAATCCGTGAGCAGGCGCGCGGCGTCCCGGTTGGCGCTCGCGACGACCAGGGTTTCGGGCGCGCGTTCGCCCATGCGGAATTCGAACAGCCGGGGCTGTGGCGCGTTCATCGGCCGTTGGCGCGCAACTCCCACCCGTTGGCGCCCTGAGCCAGACGCACGCCGCGCCTGGATAGATCAGACGAAAGCTGCGCGGGATCGCCCACGAAGGAGAAAGACACCAGCGCGCCTTCACGGCCCACTGCTTCGATGCGAATTTCCGAGATCAGCGTTTGGGCCGCGCCCTCGAGCGCCTGCTTGATGCGTTCCCACTGCCCCTGATTGGCGTAGAGCGCGGACGCGGAAATGCGTGCGCGCTGGCCGCCGCCGGTGGCGATGCGGGCTTTCCACTCGTTCTGAAGGCGTGCGCTAGCTTGCTCGGCCAACGAAGACAACGCCGCGCGCACGGCGGCGGCGTCGTTCCCAGTGAGCCGGGCGGTGACCTCGCCGCGATCGCGGCGGGCGTTGGCGTCAACCTCGACCAAGGCGGCGGTGGCGGTGGAGCCCTGCACGCGCAGGGTGGCGAACAAGGCCGAGGCGGCGGAAGCCGCTTGCGCCGCGCCGGCGGCGGCGTCCCAAGCGGGCGCGCCTCCAACTCCATCCGGCGCCGTGGTGAGCGGCACCAATTCATCGCCAAATCCCCCTTCGACCCAAACTTGGCGCCAGAGCGCTGCTGTTTCAGGCGCGACATCGCCGGCCGTGGCGGGAACGACCAGGACGGGCGACGTGCGGGTATCGACCACGGCCAGCCCTTGGCCGCGCAACAGCGTGCGCACGCCCGTGGGATCAAAACGCACGGTCAAGCGGCCGATATAGCGGGTGGCGGAACGACGCTCTTCCTCGACATCGACGCTGAGCACCAGGCGCTCAAGCTGAGCGCTGTCGATCTGAGGTACGCCACGAGCGGCGAGTTCGTCGGGCACGGACAGGCGGCGCACCAAGCGCTCAAACCCAAGCCGCTGGGCGGCGGCGAAGCCTGCCTGCTGGGCGGCGGCGGCGTTGGCGGCGGTTTCATCCACATGCACGCCGGCCACCGCGTAAACATTGTCGCGGGCCTGGGCGCTTGCCGGGCTGGGCGCGAGCGCGCACAAGGCCGCGAAAGCGAAAGCGGCCAAGGCGGCCAAAGGCGTGGCTTGCATCGGATACCTCATGTGCGGGGATGGGCGACCCTACCCGGCGCGGAATCGCCTATCAATGTGGCGCCTTCTGGACTTGGCTGGCCAGTGAAACGGCCTCAAGGAACTCTCAGTGAACGATCCTTTGACCTATCGCAGCGCCGGCGTCGACATCGATGAGGGCGAACGCCTCGTCGATCTGATCAAACCGGCAGCGAAATCCACAGCCCGGCCCGGCGCCGAGGCCGCTTTGGGCGGATTCGCCGCCGTGTTCGATCCCAAAGCCGCGGGCTTCAAGGATCCGCTGTTCCTGGCCACCACCGACGGCGTGGGCACCAAGCTGAAGATCGCCATCGAAAGCGGGCGCCATGAAACGGTGGGCGTCGATCTGGTGGCGATGTGCGTGAACGATCTTTCTGCGCAGGGCGCCGAACCGCTGATGTTCCTGGACTATTACGCCACGGCGAAGCTCAACGCCGAAGAAGCCGCCAAGGTCGTCCGCGGCATCGCCGAAGGGTGCCGCCAAGCTGGCGCGGCGCTGGCGGGCGGCGAGACCGCCGAAATGCCGGGCATGTATGCGAAGGGCGATTACGATCTCGCGGGCTTCGCCATCGGCGCGGCCGAGCGCGGCACGCTGCTGCCGCGCGTGAACGAGATGCAGGCGGGTGATGTGATCGTGGGTGTGGCCTCAAGCGGACCGCACTCGAACGGCTATTCGCTGGTGCGCAAGATCGTGGAGCGTTCGGGCCTGGCCTGGGACGCGCCGGCGCCGTTTGCGGCGGGCCAGACGCTGGCAGAAGCACTGCTGGCGCCGACGCGGATTTACGCGCGGGCGCTGAAGCCGCTGTTCGATGCGAAGCTGGTGAAAGGCGCCGCGCACATCACCGGGGGCGGGCTCGTAGAGAACACGCCCCGCGCACTGCCTGATCATTTGCAGGCGGCGTTTGACTGGGACGCGTGGGAACGCCCTGCCGTGTTCGCGTGGCTGCAAAGCGTGGGCGCGGTGCCGGAAGAAGATATGCGCCGCACGTTTAATCTGGGCGTGGGCATGGCGCTGATCGTAGGGCAAGCGCAGGCCGACGCCGTGGCGGCGCAACTCAACGCCAGCGGCGAGCGCGCGTTCAAGATCGGCGTGCTGAAGCACGGATGAGCCGCAAGCGCGTCTGCGTCTTGATCTCGGGCCGCGGCTCGAACCTGCAGGCGCTGCTGGACGCCGAGCAGGACGCTTACGAAATCGTGCTGGTGGTTTCCAATGTGCCGGGCGCGGGCGGATTGGCGCGGGCGCGCGCCGCGGGCGTCGAGGCGTTGACGCTGGATCACAAGCCGTTCGGCAAAGACCGCGAAGCCTTCGAGCGCGAATTGAACGCCCTGCTGCGCGCGCGACATGTTGAGCTGATCGCGCTGGCGGGCTTCATGCGCGTGCTGACGCCCTATTTCGTCAACGCCTGGGCCGGGCGGCTGATTAACATCCACCCCTCGCTGTTGCCGAAATTCCCAGGCACGAAGACACATGAGCGCGCGCTGGCCGCGGGGGAGAGCGAGCATGGGTGCAGCGTGCATCTGGTGACCGAGGAGGTCGATGCCGGCGAGATTTTGGGCCAGGCGCGCATGCCAATCAGCGCAGACGATACACCGGATTCATTGGCGGCACGGGTGCTGACGCTGGAGCATGAACTCTACCCGCGCTGCCTCGCCGAGTACGCGCGCCACTTGCGCTGATCACTCGGCCCGCGTTTTGGGCATGTTGGCTGCGACGGCGGCGATCAGCGCGGTCAAGGCGGCGAGATCATCGCCATACCCAAGCACCGGAACGAAATCGGCCACAGCGTCCGTCGGCAAGATCAGATAGCCCAACACGGCGACGCAGAGCCCTTTCACCCAGATCGGCGTTTGTGGATCGCGCAGGAGCGCATGCACCTGGCGCGCGGCGGCGACCAGCTTATCCAGGCCGCTCAGGGCGCTGAGCTTGGCTTTGAAGGCGCCCTCGGAATAGGCGCGAGAATAATCGGACATGGGCGAGCTCCGGAACCGTTCGGGGAGAATGTAGTCCGAATCCGGCGGGACGCACGCGCGCTCAGCACCTATATCTGGGCGCGAGGAGAACACGCTCATGGCTGAACGAGATTACGTGCTGGGCACCCATGACGATGAAATCTACCGGCTGGGATACCAACACCGCGTTTGGCGCCCGCGCGCTTTGGACGCCTGGGCCCGCGCCCGCATCGGCGACGGCTGCAAGGTGATCGATTTCGGCGCTGGCCCCGGCTTCGCCACGATGGATTTGGCTGAGATGGTGGGGCCAGGCGGCCAAGTGCATGCGCTGGAACGCTCGCGCCGGTTTCTCGACACGCTGGAGGCGCAGGCCAAGGCGCGCGGCTTCACCCAGGTGACCGCGCATGAAGTTGATGTGGTGACGGACGCCATTCCGGTGAGCGGGGCGGATGCGGCGTGGGCGCGCTGGATTTTCGCGTTCCTGCCGCGCCCGAAAGAGGCGCTGAAGAAACTGGTGGAGGCGCTGAAGCCGGGCGGCGCGCTCGTGTTTCACGAATACATCGACTACCAGACCTGGAAACTCGCCCCGCCGGCGCCGAATTTCGAGAAGTTCGTGGATGAGGTCTCCGCCAACTGGCGCGCTTCAGGCGGAGAGCCAGACATCGCCCGCCACCTGCCGGCTTGGCTCACGGAACTGGGCCTGAAGGTCGAAAGCTTGAAGCCTTATGTCGACGTCGTTTCTAAGGACGATAACACTTGGCGCTGGCCGATCGGCTTCTTCGACATCCACATCGACCGCCTGCTCGAGCTCAATCGCATCACGCCTCAAATGGCCAAGGACATGCGCGATGAATTTGCGCGCGTGAGCCAGCAGCCGGGCACATTGATGGTCACGCCCCTTGTCTTGGAAATCATCGCGCGCAAATGATGAGAAGCGCTGACGCGATCAACGCGCCCGCGCGTTTTAAGGAGCCTCACCCATGGCTGACAAAAAACCCGGCGCCCCGATGCCGAAGCAAACCGGGACCACCCAAAAAGGCGCCGCCGCGCCGGGCGCGGGGTCCAAGCCCGTCACGCCCAACAAAGGCTTCGACAAGGGTAAGAAGTAAGCGAACTGGGATCGTCGGCTGATTAGCCGACGATCTCCTGATCGGCGAAGAAGAACGCGATCTCGCGCTCGGCGTTCTCAAGGCTGTCGGAGCCGTGCACCGAATTGGCTTCGATCGATTCCGCGAACAGTTTGCGAATGGTGCCTTCCGCCGCATTGGCGGGATTGGTGGCGCCCATCACGTCGCGATACTTTGCCACGGCGTTTTCGCCTTCCAGCACCTGCACGACGACCGGTCCCGAGATCATGAAAGTGACGAGGTCACGGAAGAACGGGCGTTCCTTGTGAACGGCATAGAAGCCTTCCGCCTGCCCCTCGGACAGCCAAACCCGCTTCTGGCCGACAATGCGCAGGCCTGCCTTTTCGATCACGGCGTTGATCGCGCCCGTCAGGTTGCGGCGGGTGGCGTCGGGCTTGATGATCGACAGCGTGCGTTCGACGGGCATGGGATTGCGGGCTCCGGACGGTTCGGGAAAACGGAGCCGGGTCTATAACCGGGGCGGCGACGCCCGCCAAGTGCGTCAGAAACACCGCATTTCGGAGACACGCCCTTCAGCGTCAACGATCAGATTCAACCGATCGGCGCTGAAATCCATGGTCACCGCCTGATTGGGGTGAATGATGCGCGCGCGCGGGGGCAAGTCGTCCCGGTTCACTTCCGCGGCGCGGGCGCCAACCAGATAGGCGAAGCGCGCCAGGCCGCACGTATCCTCTTGCGGGGGCGCGGGCTCTGGCGGCGGCGTGGAAGCGCACGCCGCGCAGAGCGCAACGGCGAGCGACGCGGCTGCGACGCGACTCAGTAGCATGACAGCGACGAGACCAGCCCATCCGTGCCGCTCATGATATTGAGGCGATCAGGGCGGAAATCCTGGGTGACGATGCTCTCGGGCGTCAGCAGGCGGGCGCCTTCGGGCAAAGTGCTGCGGTCAATCGCGTCCAGGCGGGTACCGATCAGGTGCTGAAAGCGGGACGCGCCGCACGCGTCCTGGGCAGTCGCTTCCTCGGCGGTTTGCGGCATGGCTTCGACCACCTGCGCGGGATTGGCCGGCGGTGCTTCCGATTTTCCCTGCGGCGGCGCGCACCCAACCGCCACCGTCGCGGCTAGTGCGATGACAATCGTGCGGATCATGCCTGCTTCTCCCATTTTCCCGCCGCGCTCTCGCGCCAGTAGGACGCCGCCACGCCGGCGGCCTTGGCTTGTTTCCACTGCGACCGGGCCTTGTCCAGGGCGGCCTCGTCGCGCCCGTCGAACACCACACAGGCGCGTTCGTAGCCGTCCAGCGAGCCGGGTTCGGCCCCATCGATCAGAAACAACGCCTGAGCGCCATTGGGGTTGCCGGGCGCCTCGGTGAGCAAGATCGGCTGGCGGGCAGGATCAAGCCCCGCCGCGCCTTGGCGGGCATGCGGCAGGAAGCTTTCGTCGCGCCAGGTCCAGAGCGCGGCGTCGAGTGCGTCGAGCCTCTCGGACGAGCCGGCGCGAACCAAAGCGCGCCAGCCGCGCTGCAGGCATTTCTCAAGCAGCGGCGGCAAGGCGCGCTCCAGCTCGGAGCGCTCAAGATGGTAGAACCAGAGCTCCGCCATCAATCCTCATATTTGGCGGCGATGAGCCGGTTCAGCAGGCGCACGCCGTAGCCAGTGGCCCAAGCCGGCGAAAGCGGAT
Organism: Hyphomonadaceae bacterium; assembly: GCA_016791325.1. Taxonomy (GTDB): domain Bacteria; phylum Pseudomonadota; class Alphaproteobacteria; order Caulobacterales; family Aquidulcibacteraceae; genus Vitreimonas. The sequence goes on along the minus strand of JAEUMU010000199.1, from coordinate 1,732 downwards.
CTTCGTAAGGGCCCGGCTTCCAGGCCGTGCCGGCGATGTCGATATGCGCCCAGGGCGTGCCATCCTTGACGAACCGCTTGATGAATTGCGCGCCCACGATGGAGCCGGCCGCAGGCTTGCCGGAGATATTCTTCATATCGGCGTTGGGCGTATCGATCATCTTGTCGTAGGCGGCGCTCAAAGGCATACGCCACACCGTTTCGCCTTCATTGGCGCCGGCCGAGATTATGGCCTGGGCCAAATCTTCGTCATTGGCGTAGAGGCCCGCGTTCTCATGGCCGAGCGCGACGATGACGGCGCCAGTGAGCGTGGCGAGATCGATGACGGCGCTGGGGCTGAACTTATCCTGCGCATACCAAACAGCATCAGCCAGGATAAGGCGGCCTTCGGCATCGGTGTTGAGTACCTCGATGGTCTGCCCCGACATGGTATTGACGATGTCGCCCGGACGCTGGGCGTTGGGGCCGGGCATGTTCTCCACCAGCGCCACAACGCCAACGACATTGGCCTTGGCCTTACGCAGCGCGATCGCCTTCATGGCGCCGGCCACGGCTGCAGCGCCGCCCATATCGCCCTTCATTTCATCCATGCCGGCGCCGGGCTTCAGCGAAATGCCGCCCGTATCGAACGTCACACCCTTGCCGACCAGAGCGATGGGCTTTGCGTTCTTGGAGGACGAGCCGTTCCACTTCATGGAGACAAGCCGCGCCGGGCGCGCGCTGCCCTGGGCCACCCCGAGAAGCGCGCCCATGCCGAGCTTTTCCATCGTGGCGGGTTCAAGGATTTCCACCTCGACGCCGATGGTTTCGAGATCGCGCAAGCGTTCAGCGAAGCTTTCGGGATAAAGCACGTTCGGCGGCTCGCTAACGAGATCTCGGGCGAAGAACACGCCTTCAACCACAGCCGCATCCTGATCGGCGCGGGCGCGCGCCGCGGCAGGCCCCTCCAGCGCGACCTCGACGGTGGTGAGGGTCGGCTTCTGCTCAGGCTTGAGCTTGGTGCGGTAGGTGTCGAACCGATAGGCGGCAAGGCGCGCGCCCAGCGCAGCATGGGCGCCAGCGTCGGCCTTGGAGACACCGGGCAGCGCTTCGGGCTGCAGCACCAACTTTTCGGCCCCGCTGGTGAGCGTGCGCTTGACCGCATGGCCGGCCCAGCGTTCGACCGCCAAGCCATTAGCGGCGTCAAGCTTGCCTATGCCAATCACGAGGATGCGGGAGAAATCCACACCCTCCGGGGCCAGCACATCCACCACCTGGCCGGGGCCGCCAGTGAAGCGGGCGGCTTTCGCGGCCTTGCTGAGGCGCCCGCCCGTTGCTGTATCGAGAGCCTGGGCGCTTGCCAGCAATTCGCCGCCTTCACCCGCCATGACCGCCAAAACGTCGCCGCTGCCGGCGGCTACAAACCGGATATCCATAAAATCCCCTTGTTGGGTCCGCTGGGAGGCCCATTGGGCCGCTTCAACCTAGGACGACGCTTTGGTAGCCATGCGCGGGCCGATTGAAAAGCTGACTGCAGCGTTTATGCGATCTGAAACCACATGGGCGCGGCGGGCGTCCGCCGAGGGCACACGATGAATACGATCTCGGCCTATGTATTCCGCCAGGCGCTGGGGCCGCTGCTGGCGATTCTGGGCGCGCTGGCGGCAATCGCCATTCTGACCCAAGGCCTCAACCAGCTCGACATCATCATCACTAACCGACGCGCGGGCTTCGCGTTCGCCTGGGTCACGCTC
>JAEUMU010000197.1 GCA_016791325.1 Hyphomonadaceae bacterium | reverse complement strand
GGGGGCAGGTATGATTAATATCTGCCGATGCGCGGAAAACACACCTTAGAACAAGTATTTGCGTCGGATTTTCGCCTCCCTGGGGAAACTGCTGCGTAGGTGCATCTGAAGGCCCCGCGAGGCGCATCCTTGATGCAGTCACGATTGGCCCGAAGGAGGCCCGAACCCATGCGCTTTGCAGTCTGCTTGCTTGCCGCCGCCCTGGCCGCCACGCCCGCTTTGGCGCAGACGCCGCAAGCGCAGCCTGCCCCGGCTCACCGCCCGCAGCCGCCGCACGCGGCGCCAGCGGCGCCAAGCGCGGTTCCGGCGCCGCCGCCGGCAGGGCGCGCCTGGACCCGCTACACGCGCGCCACGGAGGTCGTCGTGCGCGACCTGGCCGGGTTCGTGCGGGTGACGCCCGAAAACCGCAGCGACGTATTGGTGGCGATCAACAATCCGGGGCCGCTGCAGCAGCCGGAACTGCGCGTTAGCGGCAATCGGCTGATTATCGATGGAAAATTGCGCCGCCAAATCCGCGGCTGCCGGGTGCGCGAGCAAGGCGGGCTGGATGTGACGACGGAGCGGTTAGGACGCTTGCAGACGCCGGAGCTCACGGTTGTGGATGTCCGTGTGCCGCAAAACGCAGTTGTGGCGGTAGGTGGGGCGGTGCGCCTTTCCATGGCGGAGGCGGAGAGCGTGCGTGTGCGTATCGACGGCTGCGGCGACGCTGACATCGTGGGCGCGCGCGGCGAGGCCGACGTGGCGTTGGCCGGAGCGCCGAACCTGCGGCTCTACGAGGCCGGCGCGCTGCGTATCGCCATCGCCGGGGCGGGGGATGCGATCGTCGGCGTGGTGCGCGACGGGCTGACCGCCTCGATCGCGGGCGCGGGCGATCTGACTGTCTCGCGTGCGGATGGGCCGACCAGCATCGCGGTGCAAGGCGCCGGCGACGTGCTGATCCGCGACGGGCGCGCGGGCGTGCTGGCCGTGGCGATCGCCGGCGCCGGGGACGTGACGCACAACGGCGTCGCGGATCGGCTTAACGCGACCGTGGTGGGCTCAGGCGACGTGCGCGTGCGGCGCGTCGAAGGCGAGGTCTCGCGGCGGGTGCTGGGAATGGGCGAGGTCGTGGTCGGACGTTAACGAATCGCGCCCTTTTCCGGGTGCGAGAATCCCTTCAACCATGCGCTTTCGCGCGCCGCTTTTCAGCGGCCCCAGGTGGAGGAGAAACCCATGCCCGCAGCGATTTCCTACGTGACCGTGCCGGTGGACGACCTGCAGAAATCGCTGGCGTTCTATCAGGCTGCGTTCGGCATCGCCGCCGATGAGCGCGATGAAGATCACGCCGCGCTCGATCTCGACGGCGTTTATCTGGTGCTGCAGGACCGCAGCGAGTTTGGCGTGTACGTCGAGAGCGTGGGCCACCGCCCCGCTGCGCGCGGCAATTCCGAGGTTGTGCTCTCCTACCTTTGCGACTCGCGCGGGGAAGTGGACGATGTGTTGGCCAAGGCCAAGGCCGCCGGCGCCACGCTTTCCGAGATCGACGACGAGGATGGAATCTATTCCGGCTATTTCACCGATCCGGACGGCCATTGCTGGGAAGTTCTCTACGACGCGAGCTAAGCGCGCGCCGGAAGCCACGCTCCATCCTTTGCAGCGCAGACGACCGGCCCCGTGCGAGCGGGGCCGGGACTTGCTTTGGGGCTAGGGCTCCTGCGCTACGGCTTCCGCCGCGAAGCGGGAGAGATAGGCGTAGAGCGCGGCGACTTCTTCATCGCTCCAGTGCGCAAAGCGCCCGCGCGCCACCGGGCCCATCATTTCCAGTTGCGCACCGCTGATTGGCGCGCCTTCGCGCATCAGGCGGGTGAAGTCCTGCTCGCTATAGGCGGCGAGGACGATGAGATCGGGCGCGCTTTCGCCGGCCCACGGCTGAAAGCCGCGCAGATTGAAGCCGTGGCACTCATTGCAGCTGGTCATGGCCAGATATTCGCCTTGTGCGATGCGCGGATCGGGATTGGCCTGTTCGCGCAGCGGCGGGACGTGATGCAGCCAGGCCGGCATGGCCGCATCCTCGCCGCGGGCGATGGCCAAGCGCATGAGCACCTCCGCCGGCCAGCGTTCATGCCAAGGGCGCAGGGCCCCGGCGGGGGCGGCGGTGCTGACCGGGGCGGCGCGCAGATAGGCGATCAGCGCGGCGGTATCGGCATCGGTCAGGTGCAGGAAATTGTAGGCGGGCATGGAGTAGAGGGCGCGCCCGTTATGGCCGACGCCGTGCCGGATGGCGGCTTCCAGCGCCGCCGGGCTGACGCGCCGGGCCAGCGCCGGCAGGTTCGGCGTGACGACCATGCCGCCCATGATTTCGCCCTCCAGCGCCTCGCCGTGGCAGCCCCGGCAGCCGCGCGTGCGGGCGATGTGTTCGCCCCAGGCGATTGCGGCGGCGTCCTCCGGGATGGGGTGGACGAAAGGGGGCGGGGCCGCGAAGCTACGGTAATGCGCTTCGCTCGCGGCGTAGATCCAGGCCAGCACAGCGGCCGCCAGCAATGCCAGCCCGCCAAAACCCCACAGAATCCAGCGCAAAATCCGCATCAAACCCCCGCCGGCAATAGCGGACACGAAGCACGCGCCCCGTGCAAGCGCCCTTGCCCAAGCGGGCGCCTTCGGGCATAAGCCCGCCCTGGACCGGCGCACGGGGACGTGCGAGCGGTATCCTCCGTCATGCCTGCTCGATAGTGACGCTTTCCGGCGTTTTTGAAGGGCTTGGCGGCGCGGTAGAGGAGTTTAGCTCAGCTGGTAGAGCATCGGTCTCCAAAACCGAGGGTCGGGGGTTCGAGTCCCTCAACTCCTGCCACGCGCCAGAATGGCGCTCTTGTTTAGGTTCGGGCCCGGCCCGACTTGATGGACTGATTGAACGCGAGCGCGAAAAGAAACGATGTCGATGGATACTGCCGATCAAGAAACCGAACCTCGCCGCCGTGGCGGCCCTTTCCGCTTTTTCGGAGAGGTGCGCGCCGAAGCGCGCAAGGTGACGTGGGCGACGCGCCAGGAAGTGACCGTATCCTCGATCATGGTGTTCATCATGGCGGTGGTCGCGGCGGTGTTTTTCTTTCTCGTGGATTCGATCGCAGGCGGGCTGATCCGCTGGATCCTGGGCATTGGCTGAGGACATGACCATGGTTGAGCAAGGCCAAGAAGGCGCGCAAACGGCGCCGGCGGCGAAGGGCTCCGGCCGGGCGCGGTGGTATATCGTCCACGCCTATTCCAACTTCGAGCAGAAGGTGGCCGAAGCGATCCGCGATCAGGCGGGGCGCCAAGGGCTGGAAGATCAGTTCGAAGACATTCAGGTGCCGACCGAAGAGGTCACCGAGGTTGTGCGCGGCGCGAAGAAAGTGCGCCAGCATCGCCATTTCCCCGGCTACGTGCTGGTGAAAATGGAGATGACCGATGAAGCCTATCACCTGGTCAAGAACACGCCGAAAGTGACCGGCTTCCTGGGCCACCAGAACAAGCCGCAGGCGGTGAGCGATAAAGAGGTGGAGCGCATTTTGGGCCGCGTGGCCGAAGTGGGCGCCGCCAAGCCGCGCAACCTGATCCATTACGAAACCGGCGAGCGCGTGCGCGTTTCCGATGGGCCGTTCCAGAGCTTCGAGGGCTTGGTTTCGGAGGTCGATGAAGAACGCGGGCGCCTTAAGGTGGCGGTCATGATCTTCGGCCGCGAGACGCCGGTGGATCTGGAGTACGGGCAGGTCGAAAAGCTGCGCTAGGCGCGCGGGCCGCTCAGGGCTTGGCCAGAAGCAGCGCACGCAGGCCATGGCGCATGGCCTCACGATTATCGGTGGTGATCCAGGCTTCGCCCATCAACGCTGCGTAGAACAGGAACGCGCGGTGGCGCGCCTCGACGACGGGCACGCCATGCTGTTGCAGCAGCTTCGCGAAATAGGTGAGGCGGGTGCGGTCGACGTGGCGGACCGCCTTGGCGGCGTTGCGGTCACGCTGAGCCCAGAGCCGCACGGCGAGTTCGATGGCCGCGCCCCGGCTTGAGCGCTCCGTGGCGTGCGGCAGGGCGAGCAGCCGATCGAGCCGCTGGCTGGCGCTTTCGGCGCTGCGCTCGAGCCGATTGAAAATCATGTAATTTGCACGTTCGCGCCATTGGCGCAGCATGGCTTGGTGCAGCGCGTCGCGATCCTTGAAGTGCCAGTAGAAGCTGCCCCGCGTCACGCCGAGCTGTTTGGCCAGCGGATCGACCCGCACCGCTTCGATACCGCCTTCCGCAAGGGCGTCGAAAGCGGCTTCGATCCACTGGGCGGCGTCGAGCGGGGGAGCGTTCTGCACGGTGCGCGGCTTCATGGCGGCTCCAAGGGGCGCGGCGCGGGCGCAACAGGTTGTTTTTTCGTGGCCGCACCATGGCGAATCCATGGACGTCGGCGGAACAGCGGTTTATGAAGGGACCATACACAAGTGTATGGCCTGGGCAAAGGCCAGCGGGAGGGAAGGGCAAATGACGAAGCGGTCCGAATGGTTGAACGCACGTTTGGGCGCGGTGCTGACGCTGGCCTTGGGCGGCGTGGCGAGCGCGATTCCGGCGGCCTACGCCCAGCAGGACGACACCATCGTGGTGACGGCGACGCGGCGCGAAACGGCGCTGCAGGACGTGCCGATCGCGGTGACGGCGGTGACCGCCGATACGATTCAGAATTCCGGCATCCGCGACATCCAAGATCTGACTTCGGTGGTGCCCTCGCTGCAGTTCAACGTCTCGGAATCTGAAGCTTCGGCAACGGCGCGCTTGCGCGGCGTCGGCACGCAAGGCTCGAACCCCGGTCTGGAATCGGCGGTCGGCATTTTCATCGACGGCGTGTACCGCGCGCGCAACGGCGTGGCGCTTTCCGATCTGGGCGAAGTGCAGCAGATCGAAGTGCTGCGCGGGCCGCAGGGCACGCTGTTCGGGCGCAACACCTCTGCCGGCCTGATCACTGTCGCCACCGTGGGGCCGAACCTCTACGACTACGCCTTCACCGGCGAAGCCACTTACGGCGAATTTGAAGAGCGCCGCATTTCGGCGGGCGTGAACATTCCGCTGGCGCCCGGCGTTGTCGGTTTCCGCGCTTACGCCGCCTACGGCGAGCGCGACGGCTTCATGGACGTCAATAGCGGCGGGATAAATCCTCTGTTGGCGGGCGTGCCGAATAACGGCGGCGGCACGGCCAATTCGCGCGGGCTGTTCACTGCGCGCGGCCAGCTCTTGTGGCAGCTCACCGACAACATCGACATGCGCATCATCGCCGACTTCACCGAGCGCGATGAAACCTGCTGCGCGGCGCAGATTTACAATCCCGTGCTGCTCAACGGCAATCCGGTGACGAACCTGAACGCAGCCGGCGTGGCAGGCGCGCCGATTCCGTTCGGCACATTGCGCACGCAATGGATCGCCAATCTCGGCGGCTATGGGCCGAACGTCACCACGGGCAATCCGTTGGGCGGCGTCGGCGCTGGCAATATTGGCGACCGCCGCGCGTTCTCCAACCGCGGTTATCCCGCCTTCCTGCAAGATCGCGGCGTTTCGGCTGAGTTCAACTGGGACATGGGCTCCACCACGCTGACCTCGATCTCGGCGTATCGCGTGTGGACATCGGCGGGCGGCTCGGATTCCGACTACTCGCAGGCCGATGTGGTGTACGTGCCGCAGAGCGACGACGTGGGCACGGAGTATCGCACCTTCACCCAGGAAATCCGCCTCGCGGGCACGGCGGGCCCGGTGGACTGGCTGGTGGGCGCGTTCTTCTCGAACGAAGAGATTGATCGCAATTTCGCGTTCGTCACCGGCTCGCAATATGGGCGCTACATTTCCGGCCTGGACAGCCTGATCAGCGGCGGATCAATCACGCCCGGGCTCAACATCGCGCCGTCGGGCGGGCTGTTGTCCACGCTTTATGATGCGGCGCTGCTGATCCCTGGGGGCGTGGGCCAGTTCGATCAATATTCGCAGACCGGGCAATCGCTCGCGCTGTTCACCCACAACATCATCTCGCTTACGCCGTCGACCGATCTGACCATTGGCGTGCGCTACACCCAGGAAGAAAAAGAACTCACCGGCAATTTCCGCACGCCGTTCGCGGCGCGGCCGCTGTTCGCGGCGACGATGGCGAACCTGGAAACGGCGCAGTCGCTGCCGGCGGGAACGCTGACGCCGTTCACGAACTGCAATCCGACGATCCAGCCCACAGGCGCGCTCGCCGCGCTGGCCACGCCGCTGGCGGCGCTGCGCACGGCGTATTGCGTGCCGTGGCTGCGGACCGAACTGGACGGCGTGGGCTACAATCAAAGCCGCGACGAGCAGGAATGGTCGGGCGTGGTTTCGCTGCGCCAAGCCTTCAGCAGCAACATCTCGGGCTATGTCTCGGCCTCGCGCGGCTATAAGGGCGGGGGCTTCAACCTCGATCGCAACTTCGACTTTACGTTCCGCGGCGGCGCGCCGGTTTCTGCGTTCGACGCCGAATTGGTCGATGCTTATGAGATCGGCCTGAAGACCTCGTGGTTCGACAATTCGCTGCTGTTGAACCTCGCCGTCTATCAGAACAATTACGAAAACTTCCAGCTCAATACCTACAACGGCATCCAGTTCGTTGTGTCGACGGTGCCGGAAGTGATCGCTGAGGGCGCCGAACTCGACATCATGTGGCGCACGCCGCTGCAGGGGCTCTCGTTCGCGGGCGGCGTGGCCTATACGGACGCGCGCTACGGCGCCGACAACGGCTGGGTCGCGGCCAACCGCAATCCGATCACCGGCGAACAGACATTGGCGCGGCTGCCGAACCAGCAGCTGACCAACGCGCCGGAATGGACCGCCACGGCTTCGGTGAACTTCGAGACGCCGATCGGCGACTCGCTGCGCCTGCTGGCCTATCTGGACGCCCGCTATGTGGGCGATCAGAACACCGGTTCGGACCTGCGGCCTTCCAAGGTGCAGCCGGCCTACACGCTGCTGAATGGGCGCATCGGCATCGGCGACATCAACGAGCATTGGACGCTGGAACTCTGGGCGCGCAACATCACCGATGAGGACTACGCCCAGATCATGTTCGACGTGCCGCTGCAGCAAGGCACGGCGGGCCCGACGCAAGGCGCCTTCCTGGGCGATCCGCGCACCATGGGCATCACCCTGCGGGCGCGCTACTAAACGGCGCCATCGCAAAAGCAAATTGGGCCGCGGGGGACGATCCCCGCGGCCTTTTTGTTTTTGTGTGCGCGCGCGTAGATTGCTGCGGTGACGACTCAGAAGCCGCCGCCGATCGCGTGGGACAAGCTACGCGAGGAGGCGTTTGAAGCCGCGCCGATGCTGGCGGCGTTCGCTGCGTTCGCGGCCGGGGCGCTGACGCTGCTGAGCGTGGCGACGCCGGCGTTGGAGCATGTGCGCGGGCTCGATTTCGCCGAGCGGCTGATCGAGGAAATGCCGGAGCTGACCGCTTCGATCGCCGGCGTCGTGCTGATGGGATTGGCGGCGGGCCTGGCCCGGCGCATCGACGCAGCTTGGGCGGCGACGACCGCGCTGCTGGCGGGGGTGTGCCTCTATGCGGCTCTACGCCATGGCGATGTGGCGGCGTCGGTGCTGGCGGGCGCAGCCGCCGCGCTGCTGGCGCTGGCGCGGCGGGCCTTCTACCGCCACTCGCACCTGATTGATCTGGCGCCCGATCCGCGCCTGGCGGCGGCGATTGCTGCGGCGTTCGGCGTTGCGGTGTTGGGGGCGCTGCTTTGGGCGGGCGCGCGGCCAGGCTTCGCCAACGCGCCTTGGTGGGCGCTGCTCACCGATCCGCATTTGGGCCGGCCCGGACGCGCGCTGGCGATCGCGGCGCTGGCGATCGGTGTGTTTGCGGCGCAGCGTTTCCTGCTTTCGCGCCCGCGCCGAACGCCGGCGCGCGCCGCCGAAAGCGATTTCGCGCGCGCCGAGGCGATGCTCGATCAAGCGGCGGACCCTTGGCCCGATGCGCAACTCGCGTTCACCGGCGACAAGAGCTTCATCTTTACGCCGCGCGCGTTCGTGATGGCTGCGCGGGGCGGATCGAGCCTGATCGCCATGGGACCGCCCGTGGGCGCGCGCGCGGATTGGCGCGAAGCGCTGGCGGCGTTGCGCGCGGAAGCCGAACGCCTGGCGCTGCGCCCGGTTGTTTACGCCGCGCCGCCGGAGCTGCTGCCGGATCTGCTCGACATTGGCTTTCGCGTCGAGAAGGTCGGTGAAAACGCGATCGTGGATTTGGCTGAATTTTCGCTGGCGGGATCGGCGCGGCAGAAACTGCGCGCGGCGCGGCGGCGCTTCGTCGAACGCGAAGGCGCTGTGTTTGAAGTGCTGGAAACGCCGCACCCGGAGGTGCTGTGGGGCGAGCTGCGCGCGGTCTCTGCGGCGTGGCTGGCGGCGCAGGGCGGGCGCGAGAAGAGCTTTTCGCTCGGCGCCTTCGATCCGGCCTATCTGGCGCGCCAGCCGATCGCGGTCGTGCGTAAGAACGGGCGCATCATCGCCTTTGCCAATATCTGGATCACCAAGGATCGCACACGCGCGGCGCTCGATTTGATGCGTTACTTGCCGGGCGAGGCGGCCAATGGCCTGATGGATTTCTTGTTCACGGAAATTCTGCTGTGGGCGCAGGCGCAAGGTTTGCGCACATTTGATCTGGGCATGGCGCCGCTTTCGGGCATGGCGGAAGATCAGTACGCCTCCTTGTTCGCGCGCGTGGCGCGGCTGGTGCATGAGCATGGCGAGCAGTTTTACGGCTTCAAAGGCTTGCAGGCGTTCAAGGATAAGTTCGGGCCGCGCTGGGAGCCGCGCTATATCGCAGCGCCGGGCGCGTGGTCGTTGCCGCTGGTGCTGGCCGAGGTGGCGCGGCTGACAAATAATGGCCCGCGTGAGCAAAGCTAAACCATCGCAACCGCTGGTGCGGAGATGGCGCGCGCGCAACCGCTATTGCTGACGAGGCGGTCGGCCAAAGGGCGAATGCTGACGCGAGCGTCATGCATAAACTCTGCGTTGGCGCGAAAAGCGTTTCGCGTGCGCGCGCGCTTCGCGTAATCACCGCGCCGGCCCGCCTGGGCCGCAAGGGATGCGTTGCATGAAAAGACTGAGTTTGGTTTGCGCCGCCGCGCTGGTGCTGGCGCCTGCGGCGCACGCGCAGACGAGCGAGGAAATCATCGTCACCGCAACCAAACGCGGGGAGGCGCGCGCGGAGGATTTGCCGCTGGCGCTCAATGCGTTCTCAAGCG
>JAEUMU010000167.1 GCA_016791325.1 Hyphomonadaceae bacterium | reverse complement strand
TGCACGATCCGCATCTTGAGCTCGCAGCGCTGCTGCTCAACGAAGACCTGTAAGCGTCTCACTCTACCTCGCCGATTCATCAACCCATCGCGGCCTTACGGCTGCTGACAAACGCGTGCGCCCACGCCAGAAGAGGGCATGACGCGGGTTCTGGTCACGGGGGCGTCCGGATTTATCGGTGCGGCGCTGGCGCGTGATCTGCGCGCTGCGGGCGTTAACGTGCGCACGGCGGCGCGCTGCGCTCTTCCTGGTGATCATGCCATCATGGACGATCTCACCCGGCCCGCCGCTTGGCGCGCCGCGCTCACTGGCGTATCCGCGGTTGTTCACTTGGCTGGCCCGGCCCATGCGCGCCCCAGCGCCGAAGGCGAACGCGCGATCACCGAAGGTGCGGCCGTGCTCGCGCGCACGGCGGAGGAAGCAGGCGTCACACGCGTCATCTATATCAGCTCCGCTCACGCTGCCGCCAAGCGCACAGGCGTCCAGCCCATCAGTGAGTGCGATGCGCCCGCGCCGCACGATCCCTACGGGCGCGCCAAGCTCGCCGCTGAGCAAACCTTGCTCGCGCACGCAGCGCTCAATCCTATTGCGCTGCGCCCGCCGCTCGTGTTCGCGCCAGACGCCAAAGCCAACTTCGCGCTTTTGCTGCGCCTGGCGGCGAGCCCGCTGCCGCTGCCTTTGGCGGGTGTCTCCAACGCACGCAGCCTGATATCGCGCGAGAGCGTGATTGCTGCAGTGCGCGCCGTGCTCGTCGCGCCTGGGCGCGCGGGCGGCGTGTTCTTTATCGCCGATCGCCCCGCGCTTTCCACCTCTGGCATCATCGCTGCCCTGCGCCGTGGTCTGGGCCGCGCACCGCTGTTGTTTCCGGCGGGGCCGCTATTGGCGTTTGCGCCCGCGCCGCTGCGGCAGAGCTTGGCTGTGGACGATAGCGCCTTTCGTGCCGCCTTCGGCTACGGCGCGCGCGCCCATGCCGATACGCGCGCCGATCTCGAAGCCTGCGCTCGCGCCTGGAAAGCGGCGGCATGAGCTCCAAGATTGTCTTCCTCGCCACCGAGGATTGGTTCGTCCGCTCGCACTTTCTGCCGCTGCTGCGCCGTGCGCGCGCCGATGGGTATGAAGTTGTGGTCGCTGCGCGCGATTCCGGCGTTCTGGCCGATGAGCCGGGCGTGCGCGTCGTTCCGTTGCCGGTGGCGCGCGGCTCGTTGCGGCCCGGCGCGCTGCTGCGTGAGCGCGCGGCTGTGCGCGCCATGCTCGCCGCCGAGCGCCCGGATGTGGTTCACGCCATCGCCTTGCGCGCCATCTTGCTCTTGCTGTCGACGGGAAGTGGCGGCGCCGGGCGTGTGTTTGCGTTGACGGGGCGCGGCTTCATCGGTGTATCGCGTGCGCCGTGGGCGCGCTTCGTCGGCGCGCTGCTCGCCTCTGGCATGCGCAATGCTGTGCGCTGCGGCGGCGTGCTGCTGGTTGAAAACCCCGCTGATCGCGCCTGGGTCGAGGCCGGCGCGCCTTTGCCGGATGCGAACGTGCTGCAAATGCCCGGCGCTGGCGTCGATATCGCGCGCTACGCCGCAGCGCCGGAGCCGCCCCCGCCCGTCATCATCGGCAGCGTCGGGCGGCTGGTGCGCTCAAAAGGCGTGGACGTTCTGGTTGCTGCGCATCGGCGCCTGCGCGTCCAAGGCGTCGCTTGCGAGCTGCACATCGCCGGCGAAGCCGATCCCGACAACCCGGACGATTACACACCCGCCGAAATCGCCGCCTGGCGCGCAACGCCGGGCGTCGAATTGCACGGGCGCATCACGGATGTGCCCGGCTTCTGGGCGCGCGCCCATATTGCTTGCGCGCCATCGCGCGGGGGTGAGGGGTTGCCGCGCGTGCTGCTTGAAGCCGCCGCGTGTGGGCGCCCGCTGGTGGCGTCCAATACGCCCGGCTGCGCCGATTTCATTCTCGATGGCGAAACCGGCCTGCTGGCGGCGCCGGATGATGTCGCCGGTCTCGTGCAAGCGCTTGGCGCCCTTATCCCCGACGCTGCATTGCGCCAGCGCATGGGCGCGGCTGCGCGCGCGCGCGTCGCCGCGCACTATACGGAGGCGCACGCTGGCGCAGTCGCCGCGCAAGCCTGGGCGCGAGCGCTTCAGGCGCGCGCCAGCGCCGCCACGTAGGCTCCAATCGCCGGCGAAGCGGTCAACCCCGGGCTCTCAACACCGAACAAATTGATCAGCCCCCCCGTGCGCGCGATGGCGAAATCAGCCGCAGCTTCGCCCTTGCGCGAAAGCTTCGGTCTGCAGCCGGCATAATCAGGCGTCAGCGCGCCATAGGGCAGCGCCGGCCAATAGCGGCGGATGGCGGCGTAGAATGCGTCCGCGCGCCTGGGATCGACCGCATAATCCACGCGCGCGGGATCGTCTTCGTCGAGCCATTCCACATCGGGCCCAAAACGCATGCGCCCCGCGAGATCGAGCGTGAGGTGAACGCCTAGTCCGCCATCCACCGGGGCGGGATAGATCAGCCGTGAAAACGCGGGCCGTCCCGCGCAGCCGAAATACGACCCCTTCGCCAGCGTCAACGCGGGCGGCGCCGGCGCGCCTTCGATTGCCGCCGCCACGCGCGTCGCCATTAGGCCCGCAGCGTTGACAAGCAGCCCGCATCGCACGCGCGCGCCATCGCTTAGCCGAACCTCCACGCTGCCATCGCTGAGCAGCGCGCCCCCTTCGCAGGCCGTATTGAATGCAATCGCGCCGCTGGCGTCCTCCAAATCACCCTGCAGCGCCAGCATGTAGCCGTGGCTGTCGAGAATGCCGGTCTCGGCGGAAACCAGCGCGCTCGTGCAGACCAGATTTGGCTCCAACGCACGCGCCTGCGCACCGCCGATCAATTGGCAGCCTTCAACCTCATTGTCTCGTGCGCGCTGCTCCAGCGCCGCGATCTGGCGTTCCTCCGCCGCATCCGTCGCCACGATCAACTTGCCGCAGCGCCGGTGCGCCACCCCGCGCATGGCGAGGTAAGCGTAAAGCGCGCGCCGCCCCTCAATGCACAGCCGGTGTTTCAAACTGCCGCGCGGATAATAAATGCCGGCGTGGATCACTTCGCTGTTGCGCGAGGAGAGGCCCGCACCGATCGCCGCGCCCGCTTCGATCACCAGCACCTCGCGCCCCGCGCGCGCCAGTGCAACCGCGCACGCAAGCCCCACCGCGCCCGCGCCAATCACGAGGCAATCAAGATCGTAAACGTCGCCGTTCATGCTTGAACCCAGGGCCTAACGCCAACCGCGCGCGCACGCACGCGCTTTCGCCTGCTTGCGCCAGCGTTAACCCAGCAGCGCCGCCGCCGCGCGCTCACCGCTTTCCACCGCTCCATTCATGAAGCCAATGAAGTCGACGCTGGTGTGCTCGCCGGCGAACTGGATGCGTCCATCGGTCGATGGCGTCCCGGTTTCTTCCAGCAGGGTGGTGTATTGGCCCACTTTCGCGCCCGCGTAAGAGCCCAGCGCGAACGGCTGCCGCTGCCAATCCATCCAGGCCGCGACATTCGGATCAAGGCTTCGCGCCGCCGCCGGCGTCAGCGCGTTCAGCCCCGCGGTCATCGCCGCCAGCGCAGCCGCGCGATCGCGCTGGCCGGTGAGAAAATTGGTCAGCACGCCCTGGTCGCCGGCTTGGCCGCGGCTGGTTTCCCAGATCACCTGAGCGCGATCGGAATAGAGCGCGCCGGTCATGCCTTCGCCAAGCCAGGGCCGGCTTTGGGTTGAGATCATGAGTTTGGCGTTGTCGCCATAGCCCAACTCGCGGATCGCCTGCAGCTTCACATCCTCCAGCCCCAGCGCCTCTAGGCCCGCCACGCCGCGCAGCTTGGTGAACGGGAGCGCGAAAATCACATGCGAATGCGTGCGCTCGATGGTCCCGTCCGAGGCTGTGAACGAGAGGCGCACATTCTCGCCCTCGCGGGCGGCGGCCGTCAGCGCATGCTGGCGCGCGATCCGCACCCGTTCGCCCAGGCGCGCAGCGAGCGCGTCCGTCAGCGCAGAGGAGCCGCCTTCGATGCGCATGGTTTCATCGCTGTCGCCGAACATGGCGAAGCCGCTCGATGTGTCCGTGCCGATGAAATCCACTAGGTTGAGCGCCGATTGCTCCGCGGTCGGGATGCCGAACTCGCCCGCATAGGCAATGTCCATCAGTTGCATCACCCAGGCCGGCGCCATGTTGTTCAGGCTGGCGAGATAGGCTTGCAGGCTGGTGGCGTCGAGCGCACGGGCGCGATCCGTCCAGTTTTCGTCGCCGTCCAGCAGCGCGTTCTGATCTTCCGCAATGCGCGCCGCCAGCCGAACCACCGCGCCGCGCCCATCCTGATCGGCCAGGTCGCGTTGGCGGTAGCGGCGCCCGGCGATCTGATAGAGGTCTTCGCCGGCCGCGTTCTCGGCCGCCAGCGGCGTCACATTCACGCCCAGCTCGCGCGCCAGCGCTTGCAAGGCAGTGTGATTGGAGTCGACCAACTCGCCGCCGAGTTCGCAGAATTGGCCTGCCGCGTTGAAATCGCGGCGCGTGAACATACGCCCGCCCAGGCGCTCGCTCGCTTCATAGAGCGTGACGCTGCGCCCCGCCTGGGCGAGGCGATAAGCGGCCGTCAAACCCGCAGCACCGGCGCCAATGATGGCGATGTTGGCCGCGGCTGCGCCCCTTGTGCAGCCAGCCGCGGTCGCCGCGCCCAATGCTGCGCCCATCACCAAAAAGCTCCGGCGTGAGAGCGCGCGCGGCCCGAACGGCGCGCCCGTTTCACGTAGCGCGCGCTGTAGCGCGCCAAACAGCGGCGTATGCGCCATGTTGATCTCCTCCCGCCGCGGGAGGAGAGGCCATGCGCGCCGCGCCCGTCAACTGGTTTTCGCGCTTAGCCGCCGGCTTTCACGAAGCCCCGGATAGCGGCGGCGATCTTGGTTTGCGTTTGCCCGTCTAAGTAGGGATGCATCGGCAGCGCCAGCACGCGCCCGGCGATGCGCTCGCTCACTTGCAGGCCGCCCGCGCCGATGGGAAACGCCTCATAGGCGGTCTGCTTGTGCAGCGGCTTGGGATAATATTGCGCCGTAGGGACGCCAGCTTCGCGCAAGTGCGCGGCGAGGGCGTCGCGTTCATCGGTTTCGATCACATATTGCGCCCAGGTGGAAACGCCACCCTCGATCACGTGCGGGGTCCGCACCACGCCTTCCAGCATCTGCGCGTAGCGATCCGCCGCCTCGTTGCGTGTGCGGATCTCGTCGGCGAAGATCGCGAGCTTCTCAATCAGGATCGCCGCCTGGATCGTATCCAGGCGCGAGTTCATGCCGATACGGGCGCAATTGTATTTGTCATCGCCGCTGGCGCCGTGAAACGCGATCGAGCGCATCAGCGTGGTTTCAGCGTCGTCGTTCGACAGCGTGGCGCCGCCATCGCCGTAGCAACCCAGCGGCTTGGCTGGAAAGAAGCTCGTCGTCACCGCATCGGCCCAGTGCATCGGGTGCTTGCCGTTCAGCGTGCAGCCGAAGCCTTGCGCGCTATCGGAGATAAGCTTCAGCCCTTCGCGCTTACAGATCGCCGCGAGCGCGGGATAATCCGCCGGCTGGCCGAACAGATCGACGGCGATCACAACGCGCGGCGTGAGCTTGCCTTCGCGCTTCACACCCGCGATCGCCGCCTCCAGCGAAGCAGGGTCAAGGTTGTATGTATCCGGCAGGACGTCCACAAAAACCGGTGTCGCCTTCACCCAGGGCACGACCTCCGCCGTCGCCGCGAATGTGAAAGAAGGGCAGAACACGGCGTCGCCCTGATCCAGCCCCCACGCCCAAAGCGGCAACACCAGCGCGTCCGTCCCGTTTGCGTTGGCAATGCAGTGCTTGGCCCCGCAGAACGCCGCCAGCTGCGCCTCGAACGTGCGCACTTCCGGCCCAAAGATGAACTGCCCGTGCGCCAGCACGCGGGCGATGGCGGCATCAACTCTGTCGGCGATGCGCGCCCGTTGCGCTTGCAGATCGATAAAGGGCATCATGTCAGCGTCTCTCTAGTTGAGCGAGGGCAGGCCAGAGGCCTCATCCACCGCCAGCGCCAATTGCAGAACCGCCAGCGCCTCCGCGCCGTTCACCACCGGGCGCGCGCCCACGCCCAGCACCGCATCAATGAACGCCGCCACATTGGCGCCCAGCGGGTCGGCGCCGATCCGCGTTTCCGCAAATGCGGCGTTGAGCGGAAAGCGGGTGGTGTTCTCGAATGTGCGCGCCAGAAAATCGATGCGCACCTCGCCGCTGGGATAAACGATGCGCATGCCGCGCTTGCGTTCCGGCGCGATGCGGCTGGAGGTGAAGCGCGCGCTGCCGCCATCAGCGAAGTCGAGCCGCGCCTGCATGCGGTCGGCCGTGCGTCCGTGCGCGCACTGGGCCTCCGCGCGCACACGCGCGGGCGGCGCCCCCATCAGCATCAGCGCCAGGTCAAGGTCATGCACCATGAGGTCGAGCGTGACGGAAACATCGGCGCTGCGCCCCGTCCAGGGCCCCTCGCGCACGCTTTCGATCTCAGTCGGCCGCTCCGGTGCGCTGAAAAGGCCCATGGCGTCAAACACCAGCCGTTCCTGATGCCCGCACGCCAACGTCAGGCGCCGGTCTTCGGCAATCCGCACAAGCTCCGCCCCGAGCGCAGCATCCGTCGCAAGCGGCTTCTCCACCAGCACATGCTTGCCCGCTTCAAGCGCCGCGCGCACCGCGGCGCCATGCAGCGAGGGCGGAGAGGCGATGGTGACAATATCGCAGGCCGCCAGCAGCCTTTCATAACTGGCGAACGAAGGCGCGCCGTGCGTATCCGCCAGTTGCTGGGCGCGCTCATCGTCGGGATCGAACACGCCCACGAACGTCACGCGCGCATCTTCGGCGTATTTGCGCGCGTGAATCCGCCCGAACGCGCCCGCGCCGGCCACGCCTGCGCGCAGCTTGCTCATTCCACCGTCACCGACTTCGCCAGGTTGCGCGGCTGATCAACGTCCGTGCCCTTATGCACGGCCGTCAAGTAGGCCAGCAGCTGGATCGGCACGGAGTACACAAGAGGCGCCACAAACGGATCGCACACCGGCGTCAGAATCACGTGCTTGGCGATGTCGCCCACGCTGGCCGCGCCCGCCGCATCTGTGATCACGATCAACTTGCCGCCGCGCGCCGCGACCTCCTGCATGTTCGAGAGCGTCTTCTCGAACAGCGCATCGTGCGGAGCCACGACCACCACTGGCGTCTCTTCATCGATCAGCGCGATCGGCCCATGCTTCAGTTCGCCTGCGGCGTAGCCTTCGGCATGGATGTAAGAGATTTCCTTGAGCTTTAGCGCACCTTCCAGCGCCACCGGATAGTGCACGCCGCGGCCAAGATAGAGCACATCGCGTGCGTGGCTGATTTCCTGGGCGATCGCCTCGATCTGCGGTTCCGCCGCGAGCGCGTCGGCGATCAGGCGCGGCGTTTCCATCAGCGCATGCACAAGGCGGCCTTCTTCTTGGCTTGAAAGCGCGCCCCGCGCCCGCCCCACCGCAATCGAAAGCGCCGCGAGCGCTGAAAGCTGCGCGGTGAAGGCTTTGGTGGAGGCCACGCCGATCTCCGGCCCGGCCAAGGTCGGCAAGCGTGCATCGGCTTCGCGCCAGATCGTGCTCTCCGGCACATTGACCACAGCCAGCGTCTTCAGGCCTTGCTCCTTGCAATAGCGCAGCGCCGCCAGGGTATCGGCGGTTTCGCCCGACTGCGAGACAAACACCGAAAACGCCTTCTTGCCGAAAGCCGGCTTGCGGTAGCGGAATTCCGACGCGATGTCGGTCTCCACCGCCACGCCGCCGATCTGCTCCAGCCAGTATTCGGCCACGCGGCCAGCATAGTGCGCGGTTCCGCAGCCGATGACGATGGCGCTATCGGCTGCGAGGTCGACGCCGTCGAGGTCCGGCATTTCCACACGCTCGTCATAAGCGTTCACATAGCGCGCGATGGTGCGCGCAGTGGTTTCCGGCTGTTCGTAGATTTCCTTCTGCATGAAATGGCGGTGATTGCCTTTCTCCACCGC
>JAEUMU010000150.1 GCA_016791325.1 Hyphomonadaceae bacterium | reverse complement strand
GGTCACATAGATGTCCGCATCATCATGCGTGCGCCTTCGGCGAACTGGAATGCTTCGTTCTTCGGCACTTTCTCCGGCGTCAGCGCGCGGTTTTTCCAGCCGTCGATCACGCCCGCGAGTTGGCGGCCGGGCCATCGCTTTTCATCAATGCCCTCGGCCTCAATGATTTGCTTCAGCAGCCGGACCTGATCGTCGGTGTCGAGGATGCTGAAATTGTTTTTCAGGCCCACGAGTTCGGCGTGCGTGCGCAGCATGCGCGCGCTGATCGAGTGAAAGGTGCCGAGCCAAGGCAGCCCGCCGCCGCCGGGGCCGAGCAAATGCTCGACACGTTCGCGCATTTCGCGCGCGGCCTTATTGGTGAAGGTGACGGCCAGCACGCTCCAAGGCTTGGCGCGGCCGGTGGAGAGCAGATGCGCAAGGCGCGTGGTGAGCACGCGCGTTTTGCCGGTGCCGGCGCCCGCCAGCACCAGCACCGGACCATCAAGCGCTTCAACCGCCGCGCGTTGCTCGGGGTTCAACGTGGCCAGATAGGGCGGGGCAGGCATTGCGCGCTGCGAGATCGGCAGGGAGGCGCCTTCTTGGCTCATCGATTCGTCCGTTAATTCCCGCACCCTAGCACGAAGCGAGAACATAATGCGCGCAGCGCCGCTGTGCGAGTGCGGATGCAGGAACCGGCCTGCGATGCGCCGGTTGAGAGCAAATGAAGCACATCCCTCCACGTTTACGCGCGGCCGCGGGCGCTTTGTTGATTGCGCTCATGGGCTGTACCGATCCGCCTTCCAACGCTACGCCGGCGGTCGAAACGCCCGCTGCCGACGCCTCAGCAGTACCGCGCTTTGTCGGCGTTTGGGCAAGCCGCAGCGTGGGCTGCTCGGTTCCCGCCTGGACGTTCCGCGCCGAGGGGCTCAGCACGCAAGGGGAGGTCGCCTGCGCGTTCAATACTGTGCGCGAGACGCCCAGCGGCTACGTGATTGCGGCCGACTGCACCGCGGAGGGGCCGCCGGCGCCCTATGAATTACGTCTGACCCTCGGGAGCGGGACGATGACGGTCGATGGCGGGCCTTGGGACCAGCCCCATCACTTGATGATCTGCCCTCCGGCTTGACTCGAATGTAAGTAATGACTTACGGTAAGTCGTGGCTTACCAATCGGCATTGACGGCGCTCGCGGATCCCACCCGCCGCGCCTTGCTTGAGCGGCTGCGGGACGGGCCGCAGGCGGTTTCGCAGATCGCCGCGGGCATGCCTGTAAGCCGCCCGGCTGTGTCGCAGCATTTGAAGGCGCTCAAGGCCGCGGGTTTAGTAACGGACGAGGCGCGGGGCACGGCGCGCATTTATCGCATTCATGCTGACGGCCTCCGCGAGCTGCGCGAATGGCTCGACACGTTCTGGGAGGACGCGCTGGCGCGCTTCAAGGACTACGCGGAGGCCGAAACCGATGAGCGTCGTTGAGCTTGGGCCGATTGTGAAAACCGTGCTGGTGCGGCGCTCGGCGGACGATGCGTTTCGCATCTTCACTGAGGAAATCAGCGCATGGTGGCCGATGCGCACGCACACGCGCGCGCGCACCGCTTCGGGTGAAGTCACGGCGCGTGTGAGCATCGAAGCGCGCGTCGGCGGGCGCGTGTTTGAGACGTTGGCTGACGGCCGCGAGCTGGAATGGGGGGAAGTCTCCGCTTACGAGCCTGGTGCGGTGTTCGCTATGACATGGCGGATGGGGCGGCCGGCGGCGCAATTTACGGACGTCAGCGTGCGGTTCGAGCCGCTGGAGGCTGAGGCGTGCCGGGTGACGCTGACGCACGCAAATTGGCAGCGCCTGGGCGCAGAGGGCGAGCAGCAGCGCAAGGGTTACGACAACGGCTGGATCGCTGTGTTTGAACAAGGTTTCGGCGGTTACGCCGGATTGAAGGGGTGAAGCCGATGAGCTTGAGGATACACGCATACCCGTCGACGCCGCGGGCGTTTAAGGCGCTCGTCGTCGCCAACCATCTGGGCGTCGACTACGAATTCGCCTTCTGCGATCTGATGGCGGGCGTACAGAAGAGCGAAACGTTCACCGCGCTCAATCCCAATCAGAAAATGCCCGTGCTGGAAGATGGCGCGTTCGTGCTGTGGGAGTCGAACGCGATCATGCAGTATCTCGCGTCAAAAAAGCCCGGCGCGCTGACCCCGACGGATGAGCGCGGCCGCGCCGATGTGCTGCGCTGGCAATTCTGGGACGCCACAACATGGGATCCCGCCTGCACGAAGCTGATTTTTCAACGCGTGGTCAAAGCAAAATTCAACATGGGCGGGCCTGATGAGGGCGAGGTTGAGCTGGGGCTGCGCATGTTCAACGCCGCGGCGCGGATTCTCGACCAGCAGCTCACCGGGCGCGATTTCGTCTGCGATCGGCTGAGCGTCGCGGATTTCGCGCTCGCCTCGCCGCTGATGCTGGCCGAAGCGGCGGATCTGCCGCTGCAGCCTTACGCCGCCTTGCGCGGTTGGGCGGAGCGGATGGCGGCCTTGCCGGCCTGGAGGGCAACCCTGGCGATGCAGCAGACCGCCTCCGCCGCGTGAAATTTTGCAGCGATGGGGCTGGCCCCGCTCGTCCTCATGCGCAGCCATGCTAGCTTGCCCCGTCGAATCGCAATCGCGGGGTAAGCGCCATGGCCGACGTGTTCATCTCCTACTCGCGTGAGGATCGCGCTACGGCGGAGGCGATGGCCCGTGCCCTCGCGGGGCAGGGCCTCGACGTATTCTGGGATAGCGAAATTCCGCCAGGCCAGACTTGGGCCGATTACATCGAAGGCAAGCTCTCGCAGTGCAAAGCCGCGATCGTGCTGTGGAGCCAGCATTCGGCAAAGTCGCAATGGGTCCGCGAAGAGGCGCGCATGGCGCGCGACAAGGCCAAGCTCTTTCCGGTGATGATTGACGGCACCGCCGCGCCGTTTGGCTTCGGCGAAGTGCAGGCGGCCAATCTTGTGGGCTGGACGGG
This sequence comes from Hyphomonadaceae bacterium, assembly GCA_016791325.1. GTDB lineage: Bacteria > Pseudomonadota > Alphaproteobacteria > Caulobacterales > Aquidulcibacteraceae > Vitreimonas. The sequence continues at coordinate 1,084 of JAEUMU010000150.1, read as the reverse complement.
CGATCCGAACCATCCGGAATGGGCGCGGCTTTCCAACGCCGTCCGCGCGGCGGTTGGCGCCGTCGGCGCCGCGCCACAAGCAACGCCCCAACCACAGCCGCAAGCGGCATGGAGCGCGCCGCCGCCGCCGGCGCCGCAGGGGGCATGGAGCGCGCCACAGCCCCACCAATCGCAGCAACAGGGCTGGCAACAACAACAGCAGCAAGGATGGGCGGGCGGCGCGCAGGCGCAGGCCGGCGCGGCGGAAACGCTTTCGCCGCTTGGCTACGTGCAGAAATGTTTCCGCCTTTATGCCAACGGCAAGGGCCGCGCGCGGCGCGCCGAATATGGCTGGTTCGTTGTCGCCATGTTCATCATTGTGTTCGTGGCGGCGATTATCGACGTCGTGGCGTTTGGGATGAACCCTTATACGAACAGCGCAAATCTGCCGCTCTTCTCTGGCCTTTTCAGTTTGGCGTTGATCGCGCCGGCGATATCGGTGGCGGCGCGGCGTGCCCATGATTTCGGCCAATCTGGCTGGCTCGCCATTCTCACCGCCATTCCGTACCTCGGCGCATTGGCCGCACTGGCGTTCATCTTCATTCCCGGCCAGCCCGGCGCGAATGCGCATGGGCCAAATCCGAAGGGCGTTTGAACGCACGGCCCTTGGCTGCTAGGACGTCCGCCTATGGCAGACGTCTTTTTGTCCTACGCTCGTGAAGATCGGGCGCGTGCGGAGCAGGTGGCGCGGGGGCTGGAAGCAGCCGGGGTCGATGTCTTCTGGGATAACGAAATTCCGCCGGGCCAGTCGTGGGCGGACTACATCGAAGGCAAGCTCGCCCAATGCAAGGCGCAGGTGGTGCTTTGGAGCGAACACTCCACGAAGTCGCAGTGGGTGCGCGAAGAAGCGCGCATGGGGCGCGACAAAGGCGTGCTCATTCCTGTGCAGATGGATGCCGCTGCGCCGCCGTTCGGCTTCGGCGAAGTGCAGGCGGCTAATCTCGCGGCCTGGACTGGCGCCGCCGAAGATCCGAATTGGCAGCGGTTCGTCGCGGCGGTGCAGCGCGTCCTAAGCGCCACGCCGGCGGTGGCGACCATGGCGCCA
>JAEUMU010000034.1 GCA_016791325.1 Hyphomonadaceae bacterium | reverse complement strand
CCGCGTGCGCGGCTGCGTCAGCCAGGTCTGGCTGATCGCCGAACGCCGCGCCGATGCGCCGGGCATGCTGTTCTTTCGCGGCGATTCCGACGCCCACCTCGTGCGCGGCGAAGTGGCGATGCTGCTGCGCATCTTTTCCGGGCGCAGCCCGCAAGAGATCCTCAGCGTCGATGCAGTCGCCATTTTCGAAAGGCTTGGCCTCAAAGACGCACTGACGCTGCAACGCTCGAACGGCCTCCACGCCATGATCAAGCGCATTCAGCAGCACGCGCGCGACGCGCTGGCGGATCAAAACCCCGCCGCGAGCTGAGCCAAGCCGAGCTTCAACGCCAATTTACCCGAACGGGACGGCCAGCCTTGCGCGCGCTCGAGCGCTTCAAGCCCCTCCTCGTGCAGGCAGATCCGTTCAACCACGCGGCGCAGCGGCGGCGCAAGACGCCCCAGCGCGGCTTCGACACGCCGGCGCGCATCGCAGCGGTTCGCCATCGCGATATCCTGCGCATTGCCGGCGCCGCGCGCGCTCGTCCCGAGCGGCGGGGCGGTCCAGTCCGAACCGCGCACTTGGCCGATCTCGCTGCGCCGCCATTCTGTCCAAAGCCTGCCCGCCGCGGCCAATTCCGCGGCGCTCAACCATGCTTCGCCGTCCGCGCCGCGCAACGCCGCAAGCCGGCGCAACACGGCGTTCGGCTCGGCGCCGCGCACGTCTTGAATGTCGCCATCCCGGTCGATCACGGCGCGCGATACGACCTCCACATGCTGCGCCAGAAACGCTTCATCGGAGCGCGCCGCGCCCCGGCGCACGCGCGCGCGGCCTGCATCGGTGATCGCGAACGCATCCGGCGCGCAGCGCGCGATGGCGCCGTCGCTCTCGAGCAGGTCCACCGTTTCCACCGGCAGACGCACGGACGGCCGCCGCCGGCGATCCCCGCCAGGGAACACGGCGTAGGCGCCGCCGCGATCCGCCGCCAAAACGGCGCCGGGCACGCTTAAGCGCTCCAGGGCGCGATCGACCCGCGCCTCACTCATAAGCCTGCGCCCACTGGCGCCCCAGGCGCTGGCGCGGTGCGCAGCATTGCTTCGAGCGTGCCGAGCCAGAGATCGAACCGGTCCTCCTCCCGCCGGTCCTCGATCGCGTGGCACGCATGCGCGACGGTGGAGCGATCGCGCCCGAACGCAATCGCAACCCGGGCCAGGCTGAGCTCGAACCCGGTATGGCAGAGGTACATGGCGATCTGGCGGGCGAACGCGGTCCTGGAACAACCCCGGTCCTTGGCGACGATGGCGGCGCGCGGCACCTCCAGCGCATAACTCGCCACGCTGGCCGCCAATTGCGCGGCCGCGGCGTCATCCCGCCAGTATGGTGCGAGCACGTCCATTCTTCCCATCTCCTGTTCAGCGTCAGCACGCGATGGCCGCAGTCTAACGCACCCGCCAGGGTGTGGGATACATTTTGTCCTATTTCGAGGTTTTTTTTCCTATTCCCCGCGTCGCGTCTGCCCGAGGCCCATGCGCTTAGCCAGGGTCGAGCGCTCCCGCGCGTAATTGGGCGCCACCATCGGATAGTCATGCGGCAGGCCCCACTTCGCCCGGTATTCATCTGGCGTCATGCCGTACCGGGTGCGCAGGTGGCGCTTGAGAGATTTGAACTTTTTCCCATCCTCAAGGCAGATGATGTGGTCCGCCGTCACCGATTTCTTGATCGAGACCGCCGGCGCCGGGGCTTGATCTGGCGCGGCGTGCGGCGCGCCCGCGAGGTCCCGGAGGGTGGCGTGAACGGTGCGGATGAGCGCGGGGATATCCTGCTGCGGGATGGTGTTCGCGGACACGTAGGCCGCCGCGATCTGGGCGGTCATGCGGACGATGTCTCGCGTGTCTTCCATACCGCCACTAAAGTACATAACCAAGACAAGTGCAAGTACAAAGGCAATCGCTACAAGCGAAAGCCATGGCTGTACTTTGCCCAGAGGCGGCGCTTTGAATATCGAGTAAGCATAACCAAATTCAGCCAGCGAGCATCGCCAAGGCGAGCAGCCCGCTCACGACGGCAAGTTCGATCGCCGCGTTTGGTCCAGGTTTGTAGGGCCGGTCGCAGAGGGCGACTGTCGCTTGGAGCGCGCGGCCTATCGCGGCCCCCATGTGGTCGCCAAGCCGGCGCCAGCTGTCGACGCCGCGTAGCGCGATCGCGCCGAGACCGCGCGCAAACGCCGTCAGCGGCCCGCGATAGAGGCTATCGACGTCCAGCAAATGTGCGTTGCGCATCGCCGCCACGCGCGGCGCCAGCAGAAAGACAAGCCCAGCGGCCCCCAACATCTGCGCGGCGGGCCCGAGGCGATCGAGTGCGAACGCCTGGAAGGTCAGCTCCGCCGGCATCAGCCCGTAGAGCCATCGCGGCGCCGCGCCGACCGAAACGCAGAAGAACAGCGCCAGTCCCGCGCCAAGCAACATCGGAAACGGTGTTTCACCGGGCGCAGAGCGCACTTCTGAATGCGCATAGATCGTCAGGATCGTGCGCAACGCCAACCCCGCGAACGTAAGCGCCGGCGCGCACCACACGATCAGCCATATCCAGCGCGATTGCCATTCCGAAAGCGCTTCGATCACCACCGCCTGGGTTGCGTAAAGCGCGAAGCCAGGCGCCGACGACACCGCCAAACCAGCGCCGACAATCAACAGCGCCGTCAATGGCAGCGCGCGCGCCGCGCCGGCGACCGTCACCTTGAAGGCGCCGCCAAGACGCTGCACCAGCGCGCCGAGCGCCAATTGCAGCGCCACGAACGCGAGGATGACCGCGAATGCGTGCCCCTCCGCCGCCGCAAGCGCCAGCGGCGAGCCGATGCCGATCAGCGCCACGCACACGCCGATCTGCATCGTCATGGCGTAGGCGCCGGCGCGGCGAAGGTCTGCTTCCGTGAT
>JAEUMU010000102.1 GCA_016791325.1 Hyphomonadaceae bacterium | reverse complement strand
CCACGAGGTGCTGTTCATCTGCGCCACCGATGAGCACGGCACGCCGGCCGAGCTGGCCGCGGCCGAAGCGGGCCAGGAGGTCGCGGCCTATTGCGCGCAGCAATTCCAGATCCAGAAGGACGCCTGCGATGGCTTCCGCCTTTCTTTTGATCATTTCGGCCGCTCGTCCAACCCGCCCAACCACCAGCTCACGCAGGCCTTCTGCGAAGCGCTGGAGAAGAACGGGCTGATCGAAGAGCGCGTTTCCAAGCAGATCTATTCGATCGACGATAAGCGCTTCCTGCCGGATCGCTACGTTGAGGGCACGTGCCCCGTTTGCGGCTTTGAACGCGCGCGCGGAGACCAGTGCGACAATTGCGGCTCGTTGCTGGATCCGATCCAGCTGAAAAATCCGCGTTCTAAGATTTCCGGCTCCACCAACGTGGAACCGCGCGACACCGCACACCTCTTTCTCAAACAGCCGCTGATGCAAGAGCGTATTCGCGCATGGGTGGATCAAAGCACGGAATGGCCGGCGCTGGCGCGGTCCATCGCGTACAAGTGGCTCGATGAAGGGCTGATCGATCGCGCCATCACGCGCGATCTTTCCTGGGGCATCAAAGTCACGCAGAACGGCAAGATCCGACCGGGCTTTGAGAACAAGGTGTTCTATGTCTGGTTCGACGCGCCGATCGAATATATCGGCGCCACCGTCGAATGGGCGCAGGCCACGGGCGGCGACTGGCGGCGCTGGTGGCGCACCGACGCGGGCGCGGCGGATGTCACCTACATCCAGTTCATGGGCAAGGATAACGTCGCCTTCCACACGGTGAGCTTCCCCGTGACCATCATGGGCTCCGGCGAGCCGTGGAAGCTGGTGGACCGGCTAAAGGCGTTCAATTGGGTGACGTGGTACGGCGGAAAATTCTCCACCAGCGAAAAGCGCGGCGTGTTCATGGACCAGGCGCTAGAGCTGTTGCCGAGCGATTATTGGCGCTGGTATCTGATGGCGAACGCGCCAGAGAGCGCCGACGCCGCCTTCACGCTTGAACAATTCCAGCAGAGCATCAACGCCGACCTTGCCAACGTGTTCGGCAATTTCGTCAATCGCATCACGCGTTTCGCCGCCTCGAAGTTCGACAGCGCGGTGCCCGCCGGCGGGACGCCGGGCGAGCATGAAGCCAAGCTCGTGCAGGAATTCGACGAGCGCCTCGTGGCGCTCACTCAGCATCATGAACAGATGGAGTTCCGCAAGGCGGCGGCGGAGTTGCGCGCGATCTGGGTCGCTGGCAACGAATATTTGCAGCGCGCCGCGCCGTGGACGGCGCTCAAGACCGATCGCGATGCGGCGGCGGTCGGAGTGCGTATGGGGCTGAATGCGGCGGCTTTGTTCGCCGTGCTGGCGCAGCCCTTCATTCCAGACGCAGCCAAGGCCGTGCTCGACGCGCTGGGCGTCGCTGAGGAAAAGCGCGTCTGGCCGGCGCCGGGCGCTCGAGGATTGTGGGAGCTATTGCCCGCCGGCCACGCCATCAGTGCGCCGGATGTGCTATTCAAGAAGGTGGAAGACGCCGATGTAGAGGCATGGGCGGAGCGGTTTGGGGCGGGCTGATGTTCGTTTCTGCAACAGCGCAAACGCCTGCATTCATTGAGGCCGCGCGGCGCGATCTGGCGCAGGCGGGGCGCGTTCATTTGCCCGGTTTTCTCGACGATGAGGCGGCGGAGCTGTTGCTCGCGGATATGGCGGGGCTGGATTATCGCATCGTCACCAATGCCGGGGGCGCCACTCAAGATATCCCCGCGCAGGCCTTCGCCAAACTCGATCAGCGCCAATTTCTGAGTCAGCTCTATGGCGAGGCCAAGGATGAGTTTCGCTTTCTCTATGATGGCGTGCGCGTCAGCGAGGCGTGCCTGAACGGGACGATGACGAACGGGCCTTTGGTGGATTTCTTCGCCACCATGAATGACAGCCGCGGGCTTGAACTCTTTCGCGCCATCACCGGCGACCCGCGCGTGATGTATCTCGACATGCTGGCTTCGCGTTATCGTGGCGGCCACTTCCTCACCGCGCATAATGACGAACAGGATGACGGACACAGGCTCTATGCCTTCGTGTTCAATTTTAGCCGCGCGTGGAAGGCCGACTGGGGCGGCCTGCTGGCGTTTTATGATGCAGACGGCCACGTCGCGGAGGCGTTCACGCCACGCTGGGGGGCGCTGAACATCTTCAAAGTGCCGCAGGATCATGCGGTGACGATGGTGGCGCCGTTCGCAGGTGCGGCGCGCTACTCAATTACGGGTTGGATGCGGGCCAAGCGGCCTGGCCTCTCGCCTGATCACCCGGCCGTTCGCGGTTAGGTCTAAGCCCGCTTGCTGGACGGTGCGGCGTTTCGCTCGTAACATTCGCGCTGCCGGAGCGCCGGCGGGGGAGGGGCTTCATGGAATTGGTAGATCAGGCGATTGCGTACCTGCGCGAAGGCTTCGCCAACATCAACAACCCCAAAGGGCTGCTGATCGCACTGGCGGCCGTGATCTTCATGGGGTCGTGGAAGCAATGGCTGCCGATCTCGCTGGTCGCGGTGGTTGTGCATATCGCCATCGGCCAATTGGCGCCCGTGCTCTCGGGCTCCGGCGGCGAGGTGACGTTGCCGCCGCTGATGGAAGAAGCGTTCTGGACGCAGACTCTGGTTCTGTTCCTCGGTTATCTCGTCATCATCGGCATCTTCTATTTCTTGAAGAGCCTGCTGCTGCGCCGCGGCGGCGCGCACTAGCGCTTGCGCGCTTCGTAAAGCGCGATCGCCGCCGCCGCCGAGACATTCAGGCTTTCCATCGCCGGCGCGATGGGAATGCGCGCGCGCCTTTCGCAAGCTTCGGCCACGCCAGGGCGCAAGCCTTTGCCCTCCGCGCCCAGCACCAAAGCGGCTGGGCGCCTATCTTCCAGCGCTTGCGCGAGCATTAAATCGGCTTCGCCCTCAAGCGCGACGGTCAGATAGCCAAGCGCGCGCAATGTTTCCGCTGCGCGCCCGAGATTGACCACACGCACATGCGGAACGATTTCGATGGC
>JAEUMU010000022.1 GCA_016791325.1 Hyphomonadaceae bacterium | reverse complement strand
GCCCTCGAACGCGCAGCGCAAGCGCTTGCCATGCAGCCCTTGCTCCAGCTGCAGCAGGCGCTCCATCATCACTGGGTGCAGCAGATAGCGCGCCTCCACTTGGTCTGTGCCCCACACCTCGAAAGCCTTCTCCAGCCGTGAATCCACCAAGCCGACGCGCTCAAGCTTCAGTCCATTGATGGCCCCGCCGCCGAACATGTTGAATACGCCCGCATCGCAGCGCACGATCGTCACGCCCGCGAAATCGCGCGGGAAATGCATGCGAATAAGCTGGCCGCGGAACACCGTGCTGTAGCGCGTGCGCCCCTTGCTATCGGTGTGGCGCTGCTCAAGATGCGCTTCATAGAGATCAAACGCGGAATCCTTATACGCGCCGTGGAACAAATCCTCGAACTTTGAGCGGGCGAAGCCCGGCACAAGCCGCAATTGCTTAAGCCGCTCAAACGCCGGCGGCTGAAACCCGTCCAGCTGGAACGATGCGCCGATGGCTTCGGCGATCGCCGCGCAATATTGCCGCTTCAGCGTTTCGCCCACCTTCGCCAACGGCTGGTAAGCCCAAATCCACCCCAGCAGCCCGGCGAAAAACAGCGCCACAAACGCCAAGCCCGCTTCGCCCGACCACACCCAGGCGATCGCCGCCAGCGCCACGGCCCCCACCGCAACCATGACCATGCGTTGTTTGAACGTCGCCACTGCCGCCACGCGCCCGCCTTCATTGGCTACGAAGCAGGGCTCGATGCGCGCCGCGTAAAAGCGCTGAAACCCGGCATCGTCGAGATTGGCGAAATCCACGGCCGGCCCGAACTCGCTCTCACCCACGCTTCAACTCCAACAGCCCGGCGTCCACAGTGACAACCGGCGCATAGCCCAATTCCATGCGCGCCTTATCGTCCTTCAGCACCGCTTCGCGTGACATGATCATCGCGCCGAAACGCGTGAGCGGCGGCGCGCCCTGCAACGGCAAGAGCCGCCACGCCGCCTCGCACGCCGCGCCGAGCATATCCGCCAGCCAAGCCGGCACGGATTTATCCGGCAGCTTGAGCCCGCGTGACGCCGCCATGCCCGAAATCATCTCCCGCATCGTGCGCACGCCGTCATCGAGAATGAAATACGCTTGCCCGCCGAACCCGCGGGTCAACGCCAGCATGATGGCGTGCGTAAGATTGTCGATGTGTGTGGTTGAGGTGCGAGCAGCGCCGTGGGCCACCCACATGAAGCGCCCGGCGCGCGCCATCGCCTCGATCGTGGGCAGCAATGTGGTGTCGCCCGGTCCCCAGATGAAGCGCGGCCGCAGCACAATAGTTTCAAACACGCCGGTTTCGTTAGCGGCGCGCACCAGCAACTCGGCCTGAGCTTTCGTGGCGGAGTAAGGATAGGGCGAGTTTGGCGCCAGCGGGTAGGTCTCATCCACGCCGCGCAAATGTTGGCCGCGAAACAGCGCCGCTTCCGTGCCGATGTGAATAAAGCGCTTCACGCCCGCCGCGCGCGCGGCCTTCAGCATCGCCGCCGCGCCCTCCACATTGGCCTTGCGCCACGCTTCCCGCGGGCCCCATTGCTCGACAAAAGCCGCGCAATGCACTACCGCCTCCGCCGCGCCAACATGCGCGCCCGTCACACTTTCCAGGTCGCAGCGCACCGGCTCCGCGCCCAGCGCGCGGATCACGCCGTCGCTTTTGTCCGTGCGCGACATCGCGCGCACCTCGTGGCCCGCGTCCGCCAACGCCCGCACCGCCGCGCCGCCGACAAACCCCGACGCCCCGGTGACGAAAACCTGCATCAGCGCTTTATCTGCGCCAACGCTGCAGCCAGCTTGACGCTGGCGGCGGCGGTTTCCTCGCGCCGTTCGCGCAATTCATCCACCACTTCCTCCGGCGCCTTGGCGACGAAATCCGCGTTGCCGAGCTTGGCGTCCATCTTGCCGATTTCGGCGTTGAGCTTAGCGATGTCTTTTTCCAGCCGCGCCGCTTCCGCCGGCAGGTCCACCACGCCCTCCAGCGGCAGCGCCACAGTCGCGCCATCGAGCACGAACGTCACAGCGCCCCCCGGCGCCGCCTTGGCGCTGGTGGAATATTCCAGTCGCGCCATGCGGTCGATCAGATCCTGATAGCGCTCCAAACGGGCTTCTGTGGCGGCGTCCGCGCCGATCAGCAGCAGCGGGATCTTCGCACCTGGCGGCACGTTGAGTTCGCTGCGCGTGGAGCGCGTTTCGCTGATCAACGCAATCATCCACGCGATCTCGGCCTCCGCCTCGGCGTCGATCAGATCGGGCGTCAGCCGCGGCCAGGAATCCACCACGAGCATTCCCGCCCGCCGCTGCCCGTATTCGCCGGTGCGCGCCCAAATTTCTTCGGTGATGAACGGCATGAACGGGTGCAGCATGATCAGGATCTGATCCAGCACCCACGCCGCTGTGCGCCGCGTTTCGAGCTTGGCCGCTTCATCTTCGCCGTTCAGCAGCGGCTTGATGAACTCCAGATACCAATCGCAATAGACGTTCCAAACGAACTTGTAGAGCGCGCCCGCCGCTTCGTTGAAACGCCGCGCCTCAAGCTCCCGCGTCACCGCCGCCAGCGTCTTGGCCGCTTCGCCGATAATCCAACGGTTGACCGTCTGCTGCGGCGTGCGCGGATCGAACTCATCCCACACAGCGCATTCGTTCATCTGCGCGAAGCGGGCGGCGTTCCAAAGCTTGGTGCCGAAGTTACGATACCCTTCGATACGCTGTTCGCTGAGCTTGATGTCACGGCCCTGCGCCGCCATCGCCGCCAATGTGAAGCGCAGCGCATCGGCGCCG
>JAEUMU010000008.1 GCA_016791325.1 Hyphomonadaceae bacterium | reverse complement strand
GCCCCGCAAACAGCTCCCGCACGAAGTCGTGGAAGCTGTCGGGCGCCGCCATCACTCGGCCTTCGCCGGCTCGATCGTCACGCTCTCGCCACAGCCGCAAGCGTCGGTCTGGTTGGGGTTCTTGAACACGAAGCGCGAGGCCAGCCGCGTCGTCTCGTAATCGATCTCGGAGCCAAGCAGAAAAAGCACCGCATCGTTGGCGACAAGAATGTTTACGCCCTTGTCTTCCACAAGCTCATCGAATTGCTGCGGCGCCTCGGCGTAATCGAGTCGATATTCCATGCCCGCGCAGCCGCCGTTCACCACGCCCACGCGCAGGTAGGGTTTATCGCCCTTGGACACGATCTCGCGCACGCGCGCGGCGGCGGCGTCCGTCAGGGTCACGATCTTGGGGCGGGGGCGGCGCGTGCTCATGGGGCTAATATAGGCTCAAAGCATGTTCAATTCGAGCTTGGCTTCGTCGCTCATCCGCGCCGGCGTCCACGGCGGGTCGAACACGAGCTTCACGCTCACGCTCTCCACGCCCGCCACCTTGCGCGCCGCATCCTCCACCCAGCCCGGCATCTCCCCCGCCACCGGGCAGCCAGGCGCCGTCAGCGTCATCTCAATATCGACATGCCGCTCATCGTTGATGTCGACCTTATAGATCAGCCCAAGCTCATAGATGTCGACCGGGATTTCCGGATCGAACACGGTCTTGAACTGGGCCACCAGATCGTCGGTGATGCGATCCAGCTCCGACTGAGGCAGCTTTGAAACAGTGGGGGAAACGCCGTCCATGAGCCTAACTTAAGAGCTTTCGCGCCTTGTGCAGCGCTTCGATAAAGGCATCGACGTCGTCGAGCCGGTTATAGCACGCAAAACTCGCCCGCGCCGTGGCTGTCACGCCCAGGCGCTGCATCAAAGGCTGGGCGCAATGGTGCCCCGCGCGCACGGCGACGCCCTGGCGATCCAGAATTTGCGCCACATCGTGGGGATGTGCGCCGTCCACGCTGAACGCCACGATCGCGCCCTTGTCCGGCGCCGCGCCGTGCAGCGTGACCCAATTGATTGCGCGCAGCGCCGCCATCGCCCGGTCGCGCAGTGCGGCCTCATGCGCCTCGATCGCGGCCCGATCCTGGCTCTCATACCACGCAATCGCCGCGCCCAACCCGATCGCCTCGATAATTGGCGGCGTGCCGGCCTCAAAGCGATGCGGCGGCTCGTTGTAGGTGACGCGTTCGCGCTCCACGAGATCGATCATTTCGCCGCCGCCCTCAAACGGGGGCATCGCCGCAAGCAAATCGCGCTTGCCGTAGAGCACGCCGATCCCCGTCGGGCCATAAAGCTTGTGACCGGTGAACGCGTAGAAATCCGCGTCCACAGCCTGAACATCCACGCGCCCATGCACCGCCGCCTGGCAGCCGTCCAACAGCACCTTCACACCCTTGGCATGCGCCAAGCTCGCAATCTCTGCTGCGGGCGTTCTTGCACCCAGCACGTTCGACATGTGCGTCATCGCCACCAGCTTGGTGCGTGGCCCGATCAGCGCATCCAGCGCCGCCAGATCGATGCCCCCATCATCATCAATATCCAGCCATCTCAGCACAGCGCCCTTGCGCTCGCGCAGAAAATGCCAGGGCACGATGTTGGAGTGGTGCTCCATCACCGAAAGCACGATCTCATCGCCCGGCTGCACATCCACGCCCGCCGCCACAATATTGATCGCCTGCGTGCCGCCCTTGGTGAAGACGATGCATTCCGGCGAAGGGGCGTTGATGAAGCGCATCACCGACGCGCGCGCTGCTTCAAACGACTCGGTGGTTTCGTTCGCCAGCGTATGCAGGCCCCGATGTACGTTGGCGTATGAACCGCGCATCGCGCTCGCCATCGCTTCGATCACCGCCTCGGGCTTCTGCGCGCTGGCGGCGTTGTCGAGATAGACAAGCGGGCGCCCATGCACCTGCCGGCTCAGGATCGGAAACTCCGCTCGAAGAGCCTCAACATCAAAGGGGCGCTTAATCAGGGGCGCGTTCATGGCCGCTCCTTCCGCAGCCAGGTGCGAATGCGATCCTCGATCTCTTCGCGCACCTCCGGCGGCGCCCAATCCGGCAGCGTTTCCGCCAGGAACGCCTCCGTCAGCAGCGCCCGCGCTTCCGCTTCCGGCACGCCGCGCGCACGCATATAGAAGAGCGCCCTCTCATCCAGCCCCCCGGCCGTATTGCCATGCGCGCACTGCACGTCATCGGCGTAGATCATCAGTTCGGGCTTAGCGAATATCTCCGCGCCCTCTTCGAGCAGCATGCCATGATGGTGCTGGCGCGCATCGGTCTTCTGCGCTGCGCGCTCCACCACGATCTTGCCCTGAAACACGCCGCGCCCGCCCTTACGCGCCACGCCCTTGATCAATTGGCGCGCCACGCCGTCAGCGCCCGCCATGGTGATCGTGGAGGTAAGATCCGCGTGCTTGCCGGCATCGGCCATGTAAACGCCGGTAAGCTCGATGGTTGATTTGCGCTGGGCCTCAACCACGGTCTCGATGCGTGCGAGCTTGGCGCCCTGCGCCACCACGAACTGCCGGAACGTGGCGCCCTCAGCCAAGTGCACACGGCAATGCGAGAGCGGCACGCCAGCGCCCGTTTGCACAATGATGCGGTGATACGCACAACCCGGCGCGACGGTGGCGATCTCCGCCGAAGGCTCGAAGCCATCGCCTTCCAAATAATCGACGAACACCTCGCCCGCGCCGGTGACTGTGCGTGTTTCAAGCCGCCCTGCAGCAGCCGCCAAGCGCTCGATCACAGCGCCATCGCCCACCATGGGCGCGTCCGCGCCGCTCAGCGCCGCGCGAAGGTCGGAATATTTCCACGCCTCATTGCGGCGTGTCGGGAGTTCGGCTGTCGCGCTCACGCCGCCCTCAAATATTTGTCGTAGCCTTCGCGTTCCAGCTCCAGCGCCAATTCCGGTCCGCCGCTCGCCACGATCCGCCCCTTGGCCAGCACATGGACGCGGTCCGGCTTGATGTAGTCCAGCAGCCGCTGGTAGTGCGTGATCACCAGCATCGCACGATCCGGCGCGCGCAGCGCGTTCACATTCTCCGCCACGATCTTCAGTGCATCGATGTCGAGGCCCGAATCCGTCTCGTCCAGAATGGCGAAGCGCGGCTCCAGCACCGCCATCTGCAACGCCTCGAAGCGTTTCTTCTCGCCGCCGGAAAAGCCCACATTCAGCGGCCGCTTCAGCATCTCTTCGCTGATCTTCAGCGCCGCCGCCTTTTCCCGTAGCAGCTTCAGCAACGCCGGCGCCGGCACCGGCTCCAACCCGCGCGCTGCACGCTGTGCATTGAGCGCCGCCTTCAGGAACGCGATTGCAGAAAGGCCCGGTATCTCCACCGGATACTGAAACGAAAGGAACAGCCCCTTCGCTGCGCGCTCCTCAGGCGCCAGCGCCAGTAGGTCCGCACCGTCCAGCCTCGCCGCGCCGCCCGTCACCTCGTAACCGTCGCGCCCCGAAAGCGCATACGCCAGCGTCGACTTCCCGGCGCCGTTTGGTCCCATGATCGCATGCGTTTCACCGGCCGGCACGTTTAGCGTGAGGCCCTGAATTATCTCGGCGCCGCCGACCGCGACGTGCAAGTCCTTTACTTCAAACACGCTTACGTTCTTCCCTGTAATCGGCCACGGTCCGCACGCGATCTCCGTTGGCCATCGTCATCAGTACAAACCAGGCGCCCGCGATGAAGGCGAGAATGGCGAACATTGCCGCGCCCTCTAACAAGTTGCCCTGCAGCGTGAACCAGACGAACGCGCCAGCGCCCCCCAGCAGCACACCAACAAACCCAAACGCCACGCACCATCCCTTCCAATGCACCGGCGCCATGGATTGGCGCACATCCCCGAGGGGATAGCGGCGCGCAAACCAGTAATGGCGCTCTTGCGCGGTCATTGGCATACCCCGGCGGTCCATTGCCCCGCGTTGGCGCCACGCCGGCACATCACGCGCCGATACGCATTGGTGGGAAACCAGCCTTCGGGCTCCTGGCGGAATTCGATGCGGATATGGCCGGCCGCGATACTATCGTCGGGGATGTCGCTGCGCACAATGTCGGCCACTTGCACGCCATCAGTTTCGCGCACGCTCAGTTGCACTGAAGCGCCTTCTTCGTGTTGTTCCGGGCTGAGCAGCGGTGCGAGCGCTTCATCCACAGTCGGCGCAGCGAATACGCCCACTTCACTGGGCTCTATCGGCGTGAACGCCGCGTTCGGCGTCGCCAAAAGTTCGTCGGCCACCGGGGCCAATACTTCATCCTCGCGATCATCGCTCGGGAATTCTTCGTGCTGGCTTGCTGCGCCCTGCTCACCCTCCGTTTGCGAGGGTTGCGGCTGGCCGCAGCCGATCAGAACTAGCAACGCGGCCCCGGCCGCGACTGTGCGCCAGCGCATCATCCCACACTCCCTTCGAGGCTCACTTCCAGCAACTTCTGCGCTTCCACCGCAAATTCCATAGGCAGCTTCTGCAGTACTTCGCGCACAAACCCATTCACAAGCAGCGCCACCGCCTCCTCTTCCGGAATGCCGCGCGCGCGCAAATAAAACAGCTGATCGTCGGAAAGCTTGGTGGTCGTTGCTTCGTGTTCGAACTGCGCGTCCGGCGTGCGCGTCTCCACATAAGGCACGGTGTGCGCGGCGCACTGATCGCCGATCAGAAGGGAATCACATTGCGTAAAGTTGCGCGCGCCCTTGGCCTTGGCGTGCGCCGAGACCAGCCCGCGATAAGCGTTGGAAGAACGGCCCGCCGAAATGCCCTTGGAAATGATGCGTGAGCGTGTGTTCTTGCCCAGATGCACCATCTTGGTGCCGGTATCGGCCTGCTGGCGCCCATTGGTGACGGCGATGGAGTAAAACTCTCCCACGCTGTCGTCGCCGCGCAGGATGCAGCTGGGATATTTCCAGGTGATCGCTGAACCCGTCTCTACCTGGGTCCAGGAAATCTTGGAGCGCGGCCCGCGGCAATCGCCGCGCTTGGTCACGAAATTGTAGATGCCGCCCTTGCCCTCTGCATCCCCCGGCCACCAATTCTGAACCGTGGAGTATTTGATCTCCGCGTCGTCAAGCGCCACCAGCTCCACCACAGCCGCGTGCAGCTGGTTCTCATCGCGCATCGGCGCCGTGCAACCTTCGAGATAAGAAACGTATGCGCCCTTATCGGCGATGATCAGCGTGCGTTCGAACTGGC
This sequence comes from Hyphomonadaceae bacterium, assembly GCA_016791325.1. Taxonomy (GTDB): domain Bacteria; phylum Pseudomonadota; class Alphaproteobacteria; order Caulobacterales; family Aquidulcibacteraceae; genus Vitreimonas. The sequence goes on along the minus strand of JAEUMU010000008.1, from coordinate 293 downwards.
CTGTGCCTTCCGCGTTCATGCGGAAATAGGTGCTGAGCTCCATCGGGCAGCGCACGCCGGGTGGCACATAAACGAATGAGCCGTCAGAGAAAACCGCGCTATTCAGCGTCGCGAAGAAATTGTCTGAGCTGGGGACAACCGACCCAAGATAGGTCTTCACCAGCTCAGGATGTTCGCGCACCGCTTCGCTCATCGAGCAAAAGATCACGCCCGCCTTGGCCAATTCGGCCTTGAACGTCGTCACAACGCTCACACTGTCGAACACGGCGTCCACTGCCACCTTGGCGGCGCCT
>JAEUMU010000169.1 GCA_016791325.1 Hyphomonadaceae bacterium | reverse complement strand
AGGAATTCATGTCGCCATGGCGATCGAGGTGATCAGGCGTCAAGTTCAGCCACACCGCCACGTCGAGCCGCAGCGAGTCTGTCAAATCGAGCTGATAGGAGGAAAGCTCCAGCACATAATACGCGCCCGCGTGCAGTGGCTTCAGCTCCAGCACCGCCGCGCCGATATTGCCGCCCAGGCGCACATCCTTGCCCGCTTCGCCAAGAATATGTGCGATCAACGCGGACGTGGTGGATTTGCCATTGGTGCCGGTTACGCCGATCAGCTTGGGCCGCGCGCTCGCAGGCAACGCGTTCACAGCGCGCGCGAACAGTTCGATATCGCCCAGGATCGGCACACCCACCGCATCGGCCAACGTCACTACGCGATGCGGCTCGGGAAAAGTCAGCGGCACGCCGGGCGAAAGCACGAGCGCGGCGAAACTGCGCCAGTCGCGCGTGTTGATGTCGGAAGTGGGCACGCCGGCGGCTTCCGCGGCCGCGCGCGCAACGTCGCTATCGTCCCAGGCGTGAACGCGGGCGCCGCCGGCCGTCAGCGCCCGCGCCGCCGCCAGCCCCGTGCGCGCCAAACCGAAAACCGCAACGTCGCGCCCTTTGAATTCCGTAATCGGAATCATCCGGCCTGCCCTCCGAGAAGGAGCGGATGTGCGCTGCTTCGCACCGTTAACGCAACTTCAATGTCGCCAAGCCAGCCAGCGCGAAAATCGTAGAAATGATCCAAAACCGGATCACGATGGTTGGCTCCTGCCATCCCAGCTTCTCGAAATGATGGTGGACCGGCGCCATCAGGAACACGCGCTTGCCGGTGCGCTTGAACACCGCAACCTGCACCATTACCGAAAGCGTTTCGAGCACGAAAAGGCCGCCTACGATCGCCAGCACGATCTCGTGCTTGGTCGCCACCGCCACAGCGCCCAGCAAGCCGCCCAGCGCCAGCGAGCCGGTGTCGCCCATGAACACGCGCGCTGGCGGCGCATTGTACCAAAGACAGCCGAGCGAGGCGCCCAATAGCGCGCCCAGCACCGTCGACAATTCGCCCACGCCCGCCACATGCGGAATGCCCAAATACTGCGAATAGTCGATGCGGCCGACAAGATAGCAAATCACGCCGAACGTGCCCGCCGCAATCATCACCGGCACGATCGCCAGCCCGTCGAGCCCGTCAGTGAGGTTCACTGCGTTGCCGAACCCGACAATCACGATCATCGCGAACAGCACGTAGAAGGCGAACAGCTGCACACCCCAGTTCATCACGAACGGCAGCGCCACCGCCGTCAGCGGCTCGCCGTCGAACAAGGCGTTGATGAAACCCATCACATCATGGGGCTGGCCCGGTGTCGTAGCGATCCATTCCGCCGCCAGCATGATCACTGCCGCCACCAGCGCCACGCCGAACTCGCACCCCAGCCGAACGCGCGCGGAAAGCCCGCCATGATGCTGCTTCGTCACCTTCGCGAAATCATCCACGAAGCCGATCGCGCCGAAGCCCAGCGTCACCAGCAACACGGCCCACACATACGGATTGCCGAGATCGGCCCAGAGCAGCGAGGTCACCGCAAGCGGGATCAGAATGATCAGCCCGCCCATTGTCGGCGTGCCCTTCTTGGTCAGCAGATGGCCTTCCGGCCCATCAGCGCGGATCGGCTGGCCCTTGCCCTGCTTCTTGCGCAGCCATTGGATGAACGGCGCGCCCAGCACGAAGGCGAAAATCATCGCCGTGAACATCGCCCCGCCCGTGCGGAAGGTGATGTAATTGAACAAATTGAAGAACTGCGAGCGGTCCGCGTAGTTCGAGAGCAGCTCGAGCATTACGCGTCACCTTTCAGCTTAGACAAAGCGGCCACAACCGCGCTCATGCGCGAAGAGTTGGAACCTTTTACCAACACAATGTCTCCAGCCCGCAACGATCCGGCGATGATCGGAATCAGCGCTTCTGCAGACTCGGCATAGCCCCCGCGGCGGCTCTCTGGAAGCGCCTCCATGAGCGCGGCCATACGCGGGCCCGCGGCGAACACCAGATCAATGCCTGCCTCTTCGATGGGCCGCGCCAGCCCCGCATGGTAGGCGCGCTCCTCGGCGCCGAGTTCCAGCATGTCGCCAAGCGCTGCAATGCGCCGCCCGCCGGGCGCAGGCGCGCGGGCGCCCAAGGTCGCGAACGCCGCCGCCATCGAAGCCGGATTGGCGTTGTAGGAATCATCCACCAGCGTGAACGCGCCGAAAGGCGCGGTGATGCTCTGCGCCGTACCGCGCCCATCGAATGCGCGCAAATGCTCCAGCGCGTGCGCGGCCGCGTCGAGATCGGCGCCCACCACATCCGCCGCCGCCAGCGAAGCCACCGAATTCAGCGCCCAATGCGCGCCCTCAACGCCGATGCGATAGCGGATCGTGCGGCCCAGAATTTCCGCTTCCGCCATGGAGCCGCCCGCGCCCATCTCAAAGCTCAGCAGCCGCGCTTCGCAGCTCGCTTCGCGGCCGAACCGGATAAGCGTGGCGCCGTTGCGCTCCGCCGCGGCGATCAAACGCTCGGCGTGTGGCGCTTCATTGGGCACAATCGCCACCCCGCCAGGCTCCAGGCCCGCATAAATGTCGCCCTTTTCGTCGGCGATGGCTTCAAGCGAACCGAGATTTTCCACATGCGCGGGCGCGATCGCCGTCACCAGCGCGGCGTGCGGGCGCACCAATTGCGTCAGCGGCAGAATTTCGCCGCGATGGTTCATGCCGATCTCGAACACCGCGAAGCGGCTCTCCGCCGGCATGCGCGCCATCGTCAGCGGCACGCCCCAATGATTGTTATAGCTCTTCACCGAACGATGCGTCGCGCCGCTCGCGGCAAGGCACACGGCGAGCGCCTCCTTCGTCGATGTTTTGCCCACCGAACCGGTCACCGCCACGCGCTTGGCGTTGCTGCGCTCGCGCGCGGCCTCGGCCAGGCGGCGCAAGCCCTCGAGCACATCCGGCACAAGCAGCGCCGGGCCTAGCTCTTCGGCCTTCGGGAGATCGGAGATCAGCGCCGCCGCAGCGCCGCTCACAAACGCCTGCGGCAGGAAATCATGCCCGTCGCGCACGTCGGCCAGCGCCACGAAGAGATCGCCCGGCTCCAGCGTGCGCGTGTCGATGGAAACGCCGTTCGCGGTCCAGTTTTCGCCGTTGATCAAGCGCCCGCCGGTGGCGCGGGCCGCTTCCGCCGCGGTCCAGAGTGGATTGCTCATGTCTGCTCCAAAGCCGCGCGCGCGACATCCTGATCCGAGAACGGATGCGTCACGCCCTTGATGATCTGCCCTGTTTCGTGGCCCTTGCCGGCGATCATCAGCGCATCGCCCGGCTTCAGCATCGCAACCGCTTCGCGGATCGCGCGCGCGCGATCGCCCACTTCGAGCGCGCCAGGCGCCGCCGCCAGAATCTGGGCGCGGATCGCAGCCGGCTCTTCGCTGCGCGGATTATCGTCGGTCACGATCACCACATCGGCTTGGCGCGCCGCGATCGCGCCCATTTTTGGGCGCTTATCCTTGTCGCGATCGCCGCCGCAGCCGAACACGGCGATGATGCGTCCTGGCGCGTGCGGGCGCGCCGCGCGCAACAGCACGTCGAGCCCATCTGGCGTATGCGCATAATCGACGAACACGTGTCCGCCGCTTCTGCTCTCGCCCACATGCTCCATGCGCCCCTTCACCGGCTGTAGCGCCGCCAGCGCAGACCACACCTCTTCCGGCGCTTCGCCCAGCGAAAGCGCAAGCGCCGCCGCGCATGTTGCGTTCAACGCCTGAAACTCCCCGATCAGCGGCAGATCGACCTCGACCTCGCGGCCCGCCCAGCGCAACACCATCGCTTGCGAAGCCGGTCGCGGACGCATCTCCACGATCTTCAATGCGCCGTCGCGCGGCGCGCGCCACCCGCACAGCACGATCTCAAGCCCGCGCACGCGCGCGGCCTGCTCGAACGCGCCGCACTCGGCGGCGTCGGCGTTGATCACCGCCGTCCCGCCCGCCTTCACTAGCGCCCACAGCTTCAACTTGGCGGCGCGATAGGCGCCCATGTCGGCATGATAATCCAAGTGATCTTGCGTCAGGTTGGTGAATGCGCCCGCATCGAATGAAACCCCGTCAACGCGATGCTGCTCCAGGCCGTGGCTGGACGCCTCCATCGCCGCGTGCGTCACACCTTCATCGGCCAGCGTTTGCAGCGTCGCGTGGATTGCGGCCGGATCGGGCGTCGTGTGTCCAAGATCGACAACGCCGTTCGGCCCAATCGCGCCGAGCGTTCCCAGGCTTGCCGCGCGTTTTCCGGCGTGCGCCCAGATCTGGCGCAGAAAATCGACTGTCGAGCTTTTGCCGTTTGTGCCCGTCACCGCCGCGATCACGCCTGGCCGGCGCGGAAAGA
>JAEUMU010000165.1 GCA_016791325.1 Hyphomonadaceae bacterium | reverse complement strand
TATATGTTATGCTGCAGATGCGAAGTCAACCACGTTTTTGCTGCAGCGCAACATGCAGCTGGAACCCAGGTTTCCGCAGCTGCATAGCTTCACATTCAGTCCCGATTCATGGACTTTTCCCCAGCGTGAGGTTTGGCGCCGCTTTAGCTTCGGCGCATCGCAGCGGGGACATTCACCTTGTGCTGAAACACTCGCTTAACCGGGTCTAATGAATCTGTAAGCTGCACGGCACGCGATTTGCCTGAAATAGTCGGTCTTATCTCAAGGGCTTGCGTCAATGATCGTTGCGGGACGTTCATTCTTTCGATTCCTCGTGGTTGCCGCGGCCGCCCTCGGGGCGCTCGGTTTGGCAACGCCTGCCGCGGCGCAGCACGATGATCGCTATGCGGCGATCGTGATGGACGCCCGCACCAACGAGGTGCTGCTGGAGGACAACGCGGACGCACACCGCTTCCCCGCCTCCCTGACCAAGATGATGACGCTCTACATGCTGTTCGAGGCGATCGAACGCGGCGACGTCACGCTCGACACCCGCCTGGTGGCCTCGCGCACCGCGTCGCGCCAGCCGCCCTCGCGCCTGGGCCTGCGCGCCGGCGACGCCATCACCGTAGATCAAGCCATCCGCGCCCTGGCGGTCCAGTCCGCCAATGACGTCGCCACCATGGTGGGCGAGCGCCTGGGCGGCAGCGAGGCCCGGTTCGCCGCGGCCATGACCTCCCGCGCCCGCGAGCTGGGCTTGGCCGACACCCGCTTCGCCAACGCGAGCGGCTTGCCGGATGATCGCCATCGCACCACCGCGCGCGACATGGCCATTCTGAGCCAAGCCCTCTGGCGTGATTTTCCGCAATATTATCATTACTTTCAGACACCAACCTTCTCCTGGCGGCGCAGCTATGGCCGCAACCACAACCGACTGCTCGGGCAGATTGAGGGCGTGGACGGGATCAAGACTGGCTACACCCGCGCCTCCGGCTTCAACCTCGCCACCATGGCCGAACGTGGCGGCCGCCGGGTCATCGTGGTGGTGCTGGGCGGGGAAACCTCAGCCGCCCGCGACGCCCAGGTCGCCCATCTGGTCGAGGGCGCGTTCCAGGAATATGCGCGCCGCGAAGCGCCCGATGCCGTGACCTTCGCCGGCCTGCAAACGCGCCGTTTGGACGTGCAGCTTGCGCCGGGCGCAGCCCCTGCCGGTTCAGTCACCGCAACCGCTTCGCGCCCCGGCGCGTCGCCCTACGCGACCTATCAGGGCATGACTGTCGAGACACTCGGCCCGCAGCGCCAGCCCTACGCCGTGATCGGCCAGGGCGACGCCGGCGCGGATAATTCCACCGACGAAGGCGAGGAATAGCTTCCTAGCGCCCCTTCAATAAGCGATCCCGCGCGGCGGTCAGCCGCGCGGCGTCGTTATGCGTACCGCCCTTATCGGGATGGGCCTTTGCCATTTTGGAGCGATAGGCGCGGCGAATCTCTTCCGCGCTAGCGGCCGGGCCGACGCCCAAAAGAGCGCGCGCCTCACGGTCCGCTGCGGTATCGGCTGCATTTTCCTGCTTCGGCGGCGCGCCAAAGAGGCGCCGGGCCCGGGGCCAATACACCCAGGTCGCCGCCGCTAGTGCGCCCAGCACCAGAGCCGGCCATAGCGCGCCCCGCGCCAGCGCAAAAAATGCTGCACCTGCGAACAGCGCAGCGGGCCAACGCGCCACCAGCGCGGCCCGCCGCGCCGCGCCCACCCGGCCCAAGAAGGCCAGCGCGAACACCAAACTGAGGAGAAGCAGAACCGGAAGCACAGGGCCTTAATGGCGGCGGCGGGGCGGCCTTGGCTAGCTCAGAACTTGAGCGCCTCGCCCTCAAGGCCCGGCAGCTTCAGAGTGATGAACAGGTCGCGCAGTTCCTGGCGCGCCGCCAGATGGCTCATCCGCAACTCCCCTTCGCCAAATCCCGCGCCGCCATCCAGATCCAGCAGCGTCAGCCCTTGAGGGAACAGTTCACGGTAAATCACGCGCTCCGAAAGCCCGGGCGCCAGCCTGAATCCGATCCGGTTGGACAACGTCTTCAGCGCCTCGCCGACCTTCTGCTTGTTCTTGGCCTCGATGCGGCTCGCTGAGGTGCGGTTGCGCAGAACGATCCAATCAATCGGCGTGCGCACGGCCTGCGCCTTACGCTTTCGGCTTTCCCATACCATTTCGCTGTAAATCGAAGGCCGAACGATGTCGGGATTGGTGGGATCGACATCGCCCAGCAGGTCGAAATCGACGAAACTGTCGTTCAGCGGCGTCACCAGCGTATCGGCGCAGGCATGCGCCAAGCGTGCCAGATGGGAATCTCCGCCGGGGCTATCGACGACGATGAAGTCGCAAGTTTCCGAAAGCCGCTTCAACGCGGCGCGGAAGCCTGCTTCTTCCTCAGCCTCGGCCGCATCAAGCGAACGCTGGCGGCTCTCGGACAGTTCAAAAATCTGCGGCGCAGGCAGTTTGGCCCCGCGCGCGACGATCCAGCGGCCACGGTTTTCGATGTAGCGGGTCAACGAACGCTGGCGCACGTCCAAGTCGATCGCCCCGGTGCGCCGGCCCATCCGCATCAGCGCCACCAGAATGTGCATAGCGACGGTGGATTTGCCCGCGCCGCCCTTCTGGTTGCCGACCACGATTATGTGCGCCAAGCGGTGGGCGGGCTGGGGATCATAGACGTGCGCAAGGCTCATGACGCCCACCCTGCAAAGGCGGGCGTCGCGATCCCAGGTGGCGCAACGCAAAGACGCATAGTTCAGAAATCGTCCATCGGGGTTAAGGGGCGCTTAAGCCGCTTGACGCGGAACCTTCATGGCGGGATGCGAAACGCCATGAATTCCTCCCCCCTCCCGATCGTGCGCGATGTCGCGGGCCTGCGCGCCGTGGTGCGCGATTGGCGCCGCGCTGGCGCGCGCGTGGGCCTGACGCCGACCATGGGCGCGCTGCACGCGGGCCACCTCTCTCTGGTTCGCGCCGCCAAGGAGCGCTGCGGAAAGGTTGTCGCCAGCCTGTTCGTGAACCCGCGCCAGTTCGGCCCAAACGAAGATTTCGATCGTTACCCGCGTGATGAGGCCGGCGACGCGGCGCTGCTGGCGGGCGCGGGGTGCGATCTGCTTTACGCGCCAGATCGCACGGCGATGTATCCGGCCGGCTTCGCCACCAGCGTTACGGTCGCCGATGTCTCTGCCCCGCTTGAGGGCGAAATGCGCCCGCACTTTTTCAGCGGCGTCGCCACCGTGGTCGCCAAACTGCTGCTGCAGACGATGCCGGACGCCGCTTTTTTCGGCGAAAAGGATTACCAGCAGCTCCTGGTGATCCAGCAAATGGCGCGCGATCTGGACATGCCGATCGCCATCATCGGCTGCCCCACGCTGCGCGAGCAAGACGGCTTGGCGATGTCATCGCGCAACGCCTACCTCAACGCTGAGGAGCGCCGGATCGCAGGCCGGCTGAACCATATCCTGCACGATGCGATCAAAGCCTTTCGCAACGGCGACCCACTCGTCGGCGTGGAATCCGAGGCGGCCCGCCATCTCGTCGCCGCCGGTTTCAGCAAGGTCGATTACGTCGCCATCCGCGACGCTGAAACTTTGGCCGCGCCCGCCGCCGGGCGCGCGTGCCGCATCCTGGCGGCGGCGTGGCTCGGCAAAACACGCCTGATCGACAACATGGCCGTCTGAGCGGCCCCTATTTTTCTCCACCTAGGCGATTGTAACAGCCCGCCTCCGCCACCCTGTTAATGCTTAAACCCAGGGTGGCTCAGGGATGGCCGCCAGTGAGGGGAGACGCATCATATGACCCGCAAACGCTCATGGCTTTACGCCGTCAGCGCCATCGCCATGGCGGTCGCCGTGGCGGTTCCGGCCACGGCCCACGCGCAAAACTCCGACGAAATCATCGTCACCGCCACCAAGCGCGAAACCTCGATCCAGAACGTGCCGTTCTCCGTCAACGCGCAAACGGAAGAGGACATTCAGCGCACAGGCGCCACCACGCTTGAAGACATTTCCCGCAGTGTCGCCGGCATGGCCGTGCAGAACCTCGGGCCGGGCCAAAGCCAGGTCGCGTTGCGTGGGGTTTCCGCCGGGCAGATCGTGCGCGACCAGCCGGGCGTAAAAGAGCAAGTCGGCGTTTATCTCGACGATACCGTGATCTCGCTTTCGCTGTTCACGCCGGACCTCGATCTGTTTGACCTCAACCGGGTCGAAACGCTGCGCGGGCCGCAGGGCACGCTGTTCGGCTCGGGCTCCGTCGGCGGCACCATCCGCTACATCACCAACCAGCCTGAACTGGGCCGCACGGGCGGCGCGCTTGAGGGCAACCTCAACCAGATCGAAGATGGCGGCACAGGCGGCCACGTGCGCGGCATGGTCAACATTCCGCTCGGTGAGAACGCGGCGCTGCGCGTAGTCGGCCATTATACCGAGTATGCCGGCTTCATTGATGCGCTGCGCCCCGGCGGCGTCACCAGCGAAGACGTGAACGACGGCACGCGCCAAGGCTTCCGCGCCGCGCTGCGCCTGGAAGCGACGCCCAACCTCACCATCACGCCGCGCGTGAATTACCAGATCGTCGACGTGAACGGGTTCAATCGCCAAGAGGTCTATAATCTCTTCGCCAACCCCTACACCACGACGCGTCCGGCCGTGCGCTTCGGCGAACGCCAGCAATATCTGCTGCTGGACGAGCAGTTCAAAGATGAGACCTTCATCGGCGATCTCACCATCGAATATGATCTGGGCTGGGCGGCGCTGACCTCCATCAGCTCTTACGTCTCGCGCAACATTCTCGTCAGCCGCGACGCCAGCGCCCTCACCGGCAGCGTCTCCGTTGATCTCGGCTTCCCGACCGCGGGCGTGTTGCTGCCGTCGAACTTGCGCGACAACACCGATCTCAACCAGTTCACTCAGGAAGTCCGCCTTGCCTCAACCGGGAGCGGCCCCTTCCAATGGCTGGTTGGCGCCTTCTACACCGACGTGCAGCGCGACTATTCCCAACGCCTGCCAACGCCTGGCTATGATTTCTACACCGACGTTACGCTTGGCGCCGGCACGGCGGCGGCGGTTCGCGCCGGGTTCCCAGCCAACTCGCCCTACAACTCGGATCTGCCTTACGACATTACGCAATACGCGGTGTTCGGCGAGGCCAGCTACGACATCTCCGAGCGCCTCACCGTCACCGCCGGCGCGCGCTGGTATGACTTCCAAGAAGATCGCCGCTTCGTTTCCGGCGGCCTCTTCGCCGACATCACCAACCGTTCGGATTCCACGGAGTCGGACGGCGTCACGCCGCGTCTGATGCTGCAGTATCGCCCCAGCGACGACATCCGCATCAACCTGCAGGCCGCGCAAGGCTTCCGTCTGGGCGGGGTGAACGATCCGCTCAACGTGCCGCTCTGCACGCCTTCGGATCGCGCCATCTTCGGCGGCTTCCAATCCTATGACGACGAAACGTCCTGGAACTACGAAGCCGGCTTCAAGCTGACGCGCCCAAGCTTCACCTTCAACGCCGCCGCCTTCTACAACGACATCACCGATCTCCAGGTGACGCTCGACGCCGGCTCCTGCTCCTCGCGGATTTCGTTCAACGTGCCGGATGCGCATGCGGCCGGTATCGAAATCGAAGCCGGCTGGTCGCCGATGCCAGGGCTGGAATTCAGCGTGGCCGGCAGCTGGGTGGAAGCGGAGTTCGACTCCACCGTGCGCGATGGCTCGGGCGCGGTGATCGGCGGCATCCAGTCGGGCAACCGCCTGGCTTCGGTGCCCGATTATCAGATCGCCGCGACTGCGGCCTATTACTTCCAGAACCACCGCTTCAACGGCATGGAGCCCTTCGTGGCCGCCACCGTGCAACACGTGGGCAGCCGCTACACGCAGCCGAGCGATCAAGTGAACAATCCGCGGGGCTTCGTCTCCGGCCTGCCGTTCGGCGGCGCCACGGGCAACGAAATCACGCGCGTTGATCTCGAGCTTGATCCCTACACGATCGTCAACATCAACGCCGGCCTTCAGTCTGACGAATGGGGCCTCACCTTCTACGTCAACAACGTGACGGACGAGAACGCACAGCTCTCGTTCGATCGCGAACGCGGCGGGCGCGCCCGCTTGGCGTTCCATACCAACCAGCCGCGCACGTTCGGCGTGACGCTGCGCCGTTCATTCTGATCGGCTTCGGCTTTTAGCCAAGGCGAGGGCCGCGAGGGGTCACCCCCTGGCGGCCCTTTTCCTTTGCGCGGGCGCCGCTTACGCTGGCGTACGCCATGAGCTGGAAAGACGAGATCGAGGAAAAGCGCCGCCGCGAAGCGCTTGCCGAACAGATGGGCGGCGAGGAGCGCGTGGGCCGCCAGAAAGCCGCCGGCAAGCTTACAGTGCGCGAGCGCGTCGACGCACTGCTCGATCAGGGCTCATTCCACGAGATCGGCAAGATTGCCGGCAAGGGCGACTACGGCGCCGATAATCAGCTCGCATCTTTCCGCCCTTCGCCCTTTGTCGTGGGGCGCGGCGTCATCGAAGGGCGGCCCGTCGTGGTGCAGGCCGATGATTTCACCATTCGCGGCGGCGCGGGCGACGCCGCCATCTGGCAGAAACTCGTCTTCGCCGAGCAGATGGCGAACGAGTACCGCATGCCGCTAATCCGCCTCGTGGATGGTACGGGCGGGGGCGGTTCGGTAAAAATGCTGGAGAAGGATCCCCGCACCTACATTCCGCAAACGCCCGGCTGGGAATGGGTGGTGGCGAACATGGCGGCGTCGCCCGTCGTCGCGCTCGCGCTGGGGCCATGCGCGGGACTAGGCGCGGGGCGGGTGGCCGCCAGCCATTACAGCGTAATGGTGCAGGGCCTCAGCCAGGTGTTCGTGGCCGGCCCGCCGGTGGCCAAAGCCATCGGCGAGGATGTCGATAAGGAGGGGCTGGGCGGCGCCGAGATCAACGGCAAGAACGGCGTAGTGGATGATATCGTCGCCACCGAAGCCGAAGCCTTCGCCGCCGCGCGCCGTTTTCTCTCCTACCTGCCCGCTTCGGTCCACACGCTCGCGCCGCGTACAATGCCGAACGATCCGCCTTCGCGGCGCGATGAAACCCTGATCAAGGTGGTCCCGCGCGACCGGCGCGTGCCTTACAAGATGCGCCGCATCGTCGAAGCCTGCGTCGATTCCGGCGCCTTCTTCGAAACCGGCCGGCAGTGGGGGCGCGGCCTCATCACCGGCTTTGCGCGGTTGAACGGCTTCAGCGTCGCCGTGCTGGCGGGCGATCCGATGTTCCTCGCCGGAGCATGGACAGCCGATGTCTGCCGGAAGCTGATCAAGCACGTCGATCTGGCGCAGACGTTCCACCTGCCCGTTGTGCATTTCGTGGATTGCCCCGGCTTCGCCGTGGGCGCCAAGCACGAGCGCAGCGGCGTAGTGAAGCTGGGCGTGCAGGCCATGGCAGCCGTCTATCAGGCGCGCGTGCCGTGGTGTTCAATCGTGGTGCGCGCCGCTTATGGCTTGGCCGGTTCGGCGATGATGAACCCCACGCGCGTGAAATACCGCTATTGCTGGCCGTCGGGCGATTGGGGCTCGTTGCCGATGGAAGGCGGCATCGAGGCCGCCTACAAGCGCGACATCGAATCCCATCCAGAGCCAGAGAAGCGCCTCGCTGAAATCCGCGCCTGGGCTGAGGCGCTGCGCTCGCCTTTCCGCACCGCGGAGAGCTTTTACGCCGAAGAGATCATCGATCCGCGCGATACGCGCCCGCTGCTGTGCGAATGGGCCGAACTGGCGCAAGCGGCGCTGGAAACTGGCGTGAGCAGCTTCGGCATGCGCCCCTAAGCGAAGGGGCCGCGAGCTTGCGCCCGCGGCCCCTCTTACTCCTCCGCTGGATGCTGATTACGGCGTGGCCGGCGCAGGCGTCGGCGCCGGTTCAGCCGGCGTCTCGGTTGCGGCCGGCGCTTCCGGCGCCGCGGCCGGAGCCGCGGCGGGCGCAGGCGCGGGCAGCGAAGCCGCCGGCGCCACAAGCGCGGTCACGTGCGAGATATCGCCTTGTGTGACATAGAAGATGTCACGGCTGCGCGAGCCGCCCTC
>JAEUMU010000161.1 GCA_016791325.1 Hyphomonadaceae bacterium | reverse complement strand
GCTCGGCCAGCTTGATGCATTGAACCAGATCATGCTCTGCATCCAGATGCAGTAGCGGCATGAACCAGCGGTAGATCATCCGTGCCGTTTCCAGATCGCCGCGCACGGCCGCTCGGTAAAGCGCCAGCGATTCCTTCGGAAAGGCATTGGTTAGTCCCGACACCCAGCCCGACGCCCCAAGCAGCAGCCCCTCCAGCGCCACATCATCGAGCCCTGCAAACAGAGCGAACCGATCGCCGAAGGCATTATACAGGTCCGTAAAGCGGCGCGTATCCGGTGCGCTTTCCTTGATGCAGACAATGTTGCGATGGCGCGAAAGCCGCTCCAACACGGGAAAGGTGATGCTCACCCGATAAGCGGGAGGATTGTTGTAGAGCATGATCGGCAACGTGGTCGCCTCCGCAACCGCGCTCAGATGCGCCGCAAGTTCCGCCTCCGCCGGCACATACACCATCGCTGGCAGCACCATCAGCGCGTCCGCGCCAAGCCGCTCCGCATCACGCGCAAACGCCACGGCGCGCGGCGTGTCCAGCTCCGAAACACCCGCGATCACTGGCGCGCGGCCGCCGACGGCCTCCACCGCCGCCTTCAGCACGGCGCGCTTTTCGCCCGGCTCAAGCGCATTGTTCTCCCCCACCGTGCCCATAACCACCAAGCCGTGCACGCCATCGCGCACAAGCGCGTCCTGAACTTTTTGGGTCGCGGCGATGTCGACCGAGAGATCGGGCGCGAACTGGGTCGTCGCCGCTGGAAATACGCCGCGCCAAGAGACTTGCATCACACCCTCGCTTCCCCCCTATCCTAGCCGAACCGGGATTCGACTGAAACCAAACAGCGATGAAGACCATACTCATCATCGGCGGCGGCCTGATCGGCGTGGCGTGCGCGCTGCGGCTGCAGGCTGCCGGCGTGCAGGCCACTTTGGTCGACCCTGGCGACGCCCGCCGCGGCGCTTCTTACGGCAATGCCGGCCATATCGGCTCGGAGCAGGTCACGCCTTGGTCGGCTTGGAGCAACGTGCTGCGCGCGCCGCGTTCAAGCTTCGGCGCTGGCGGACCGCTTGACTTCCGCTGGCGCGATGTGGCGCTCTGGGGGCCGTGGAGCGCGCGTTTTCTTGGCGCGTGCGCGCCTGCCCGTTTCGCGCGCGGGCGCGCGGCGCTCACATCGCTGCTGGCGCAAGCCTTGCCGGCCTGGCAGCGCATCGCCGATCTGGCCGAGCGGCCCGACCTGGTAATCCCCCACGGCCACGTCACCGCCTGGAGCACCCCGCGCGGGGCCGAACATGGCCTAGCAGCGGTGGCGGCGGCGCAATGGGGCGCGGCAAGCTATCGCGAAATGACGCGCACGGAGCTGGCCCGTTACGAAGCTGTCCTCGCGCGCCCGCCGGAAGCGGCGATCCTTTTTTCCGGCACCGGCCAAGTCAGCGATCCGCAAGGCGCGCGTGAGGCGATGCTGGCGTCCTTCGCTGCGCGCGGCGGCGAGGTCCTCACCGCCGCCGCGGCGCGTGTGGAGGCAAATGCGCGCGTAACACTGACAAACGGCGCCGTACGCGAGGCCGAAGCGCTGCTCATCGCCGCCGGCCCCTGGTCACGCGCGCTCATGGCCCAACTCGGCGTCAACACCCCACTGATCGGAGAGCGCGGGTATCATTTGCATAGCAGCGAAACCAACTGGCCGCACGATCTGCCGACAACCGTGTTCGAGGAAAACTTCATCGCCGTCTCGCGCTTCACCACTGGCCTGCGCGCCACCAGTTTCGTGGAGTTCGGCTCACCCGATGCGCCGGGCGATGAACGCAAATGGCGCCGATTGCGCAAGCGCATCGGCGAGCTTGGCCTTCAGTTCTCGCCTAAGCCCGATCGCTGGGTGGGCTCGCGCCCTTCTCTGCCCGATTTCGTGCCCGCCATCGGCCGGCTAGAGCGCGCGCCGCGCGTGCTTTACGCCTTCGGCCACGCGCACCTGGGGCTAACCGAAGCTCCAATCACCAGCGAACTGATCTGCGCCCTCGCGACGGACAAATCGCCAACGATTGATCTGCAGCCGTTCCGGGTCGAGCGTTTTGGGTAGGCGGCCGCATTTCGCCGGGAGCGGGCGCAAACGAGATGCCATCCTGCACCATCAGCGTCGGTGCAAAAGCATCAGCCCCACGTCGACAAGGAGTCGCGCGCGGGCGCCGCGCTCGCATTCTCAGTCGCTTCTGGCGGTCGCAGCACTTCCCACGTGTTCCATTCCTCGTGAATTTTGCCGCCCTTGATAATGGCGAGGTTGATGCCAAGCATCGTTACCGGTTCGCCGGTCTCGCGCATCTTGACGTGCGCGGTCATCCGGGTAGCCACTTTGTCGCCCTCGACGAATTGGTCTTCAACCAAGAAAGAATCCGCTTCGTATTCGAAGATCGCGTGGAAATTGATGATGCTGCTGCGGAATTCAGCAAGATCGCGTTTGCCCGCAGCGGTATGCCCAACATAGTCGGGCGCGACGAACGCCTCCAACTCTTCCACGGCTGCCCGCGCATAAATGTCCACCAAGCTGCGGAAGATCGCCTTCTTGGCTTCCGGCGATTCATTCGCGACGTCGCTCGTCATGGCTTCAACCCCTCCCAACCCAGGCTCGCGCGTCCTACCTCAGCCCCGCGTTGATCTTCTCCAGCGCGTTAACAGGCGGCACGAGCTCGGCATCTTCCAGCTTGTTCAGCGGGCAATCCACGGTGTTCAGCGCATCGTGCAGATCGCCAGCTTCGGGATCGACGTAAAGCAGGCCGGTTACGATCTCGCCCGCCGCAGCCTTCCGCCCCAGATAAGCCAGCGCCATGTTGCGACGGCTCGCGTCATAATCCGCCTCCAGCTTGCGCAGGCGCAGAATGGTGCCGTCATGCTGCTCAACTTCGCGCAGCTCACCTGGCTCATACTCAGCCTCGATCGGCGCGCGGGTGGTGATCACGTCGAGCCTGTTCACCGCGTCATTGTGCTCGCGCACATAATCGAAGCTCTTGGTTGAGCCGACATGATTGTTGAACGCTACGCATGGGCTGATCACATCGAGAACCGCCGTGCCCTTGTGCAGCAGCGCGCCCTTGATCAGAGGCACAAGCTGGGTTTTGTCACCGGAGAAGCTGCGCCCCACGTAGGTCGCGCCCAATTGCAGCGCCAGCATCACCAGATCGATCGGACTATCCTTATTCTCGGCCCCCCGCTTGGCCTTGGAGCCTCTGTCGGACGTCGCGGAAAACTGCCCTTTCGTCAGCCCATAGACGCCGTTGTTCTCAACGATGTACGTCATGTTCACGCCGCGCCGCACCGCGTGCGCGAACTGCCCCAGGCCAATCGAGGCGCTATCGCCATCCCCGCTGACGCCCAAGTAAATCAAGTCCTTCGCCGCGATGTTGGCGCCGGTCAGCACCGACGGCATCCGGCCATGCACGGCGTTGAAGCCATGCGCCGGCGAAACAAAATAGTCCGGCGTCTTGGACGAACAGCCGATGCCGGAGAACTTCGCCAGCCTGTGCGGCGCCAGATTGATCTCAAAACACGCCTGCACGATCGCCGCGCTGATGGAATCGTGTCCGCACCCGGCGCAGAGCGTGGAAATGCGCCCTTCATAGTCGCGCCGCGTATAACCCTGCGCGTTCTTCTCAAGCGAAGGATGATGCAAACTCGGCTTGGCGATATAGGTCATGTGACGTTCTCTCGCATGGCGGCGTCAGGCACAGCGCGCAGCTTGCTTTTCAGCGCTTTGACGATAAAGCGCGCGGTAATTGGCGTGCCGTCATAGTGTAGAATGGAAACCAAGCGGGCCGGATCGATGCCGCCCTCGTTGACGAGCAATGTCTTCAGCTGCGCATCGCGGTTCTGCTCCACCACGAAGACCTGATCGTGATTGCGGATAAAATCGAACACCTCGTCGCAGAACGGGAAGCTTCGCACGCGCATCGAGTTGATGTGAATCCCCAATTCATCAAGCGCGTGGTGTGCTTCCTTCATCGCCGGCCCGGTGGAGCCAATATACAGCATGCCATCCCGCGTCGGATGGCGGGCGTTGCGCACAATCGGGCCCGGCAGGTAGCCTTTCATGGTTTCCCATTTGCGCAGCAGACGCTGCATGCCTTCGGTATAGTCCTCGCCGCGTTCGCTGTAGCGCGCGTCGCGGTCGTGGCTTGAGCCGCGGGTAAAGTAGGCGCCTCGTGTGGGATGCGTGCCTGGTAATGTACGATACGGCACAGCATCGCCATCAACGTCGCGATACCGTCCGAACGGCACGCCCTGCTCCAAATGCTCGTAAGTCAGCACCTTGCCGCGGTTCAGCTTGCGCGCGGGATCCCACTTGAATGGCTCACACAGCCATTCCTGCATGCCGATATCGAGCTCCAGCATCACGAACACGGTGGTCTGGAAAAAGTCAGCAAGATCGAATGCCTGTGCGCCAAATTCGAACGCCTCTGTCGGATTGGCGGGAAAAAGCATGGGGTGTTTGGTGTCGCCGTGGCTGGCGTAGGCGGCGGCCAGCAAGTCCGATTGCTGCGTGCGGGTGGGCATGCCTGTGCTTGGCCCGCCGCGCTGAACGTCGAAGATGACGGCTGGGATTTCGGCGTAATAGGAAAAGCCGATAAACTCCGTCATCAACGAAATGCCGGGGCCGGATGTGCAGGTAAACGCGCGCGAGCCCGCCCACCCAGCGCCCATCACCATGCCGATCGAAGCGATCTCATCCTCCGCCTGCACGATCGCGTAGCGCGCCTTCCCGTCCGGATCAGTGCGCAGTTGGCGGCAGTATTTCTGGAACGACTCCGCCAGCGAGGTTGACGGCGTGATCGGATACCAGGCGCAGAACGTGGCGCCGCCGTAAACTGCGCCCAGCGCAGCCGCATCATTGCCCTCCACAAAAATCCGATCGCCTACCTTATCGGCACGGCGCAGCCGCAGGCCGATCGGCGCAATATTGGCCTCTGCGTAAGAGCGGCCCAGTTCGAACGCCTTCAAGTTCGGCGCTATCAGCCTATCCTTGCCTTTGAACTCCTCCGTCAGCAGCTGCTTGACGACATCAATCTCAATGCCCAGGAGCTGCGCCAGCACGCCGACATAACAGATGTTCTTGAACAGCTGCCTCTCGCGTGGGTTGGAGAACTCGCTCGCGATCAGATCGGTCAGCGGCGCGCTAATGATCGTGATGTCATCGCGGAATTTAGCGGCGGGCAGCGGCTTTGAATTATCATAAAGCAGGTAGCCGCCAGCTTCGATGCCCGCCACATCGCCATCCCAGGTCTGCGGGTTCATCGCTACCATCAGATCGACGCCCCCGCGGCGGCCCAGCCAACCCGCCTCGCTGACGCGAACCTCATACCACGTCGGCAGTCCCTGAATGTTGGAGGGAAAGATGTTGCGTGCGCCCACCGGCACGCCCATGCGCAGGATCGCCTTCGCGAAGAGCCCGTTCGCGGAGGCCGAGCCTGAGCCGTTCACGTTGGCGAATTTCACGACGAAATCGTTGGTCGCGCTGATCGGTTTCGTCATGACGTGCGGCGGCGTCCCCGGTCCGGCGGGCGGCCACTTCCGCCGCTGGTGCGCTCTCAATAGCGCTTCGCGCGCCGCAATAGAAGTAGTGTCCCCCCGTCAGGAGGCGGTTGCGCCCTGAGGCCGCCCGGCTCGCGCCGCTGGCGCATGCGCGCCGCTGAGCACGATGGCCGCATCGCCTGCACCGGCCCGGTAGCGCGCCAGACGATCTGCTTCGATAGTTCGGAAGCCCAGGATGGGCTCCACCACCACGAACATGTCATGCGTATAGCCAACCACCAAAAGATAGTGGTCGACCATCGCCACGCCGGTAAATTCCGAGAGGCGGGCCACCCGCGCGGAGACAATGCGCGCAGGCGCGCCGAGGATCGGCTCATTGGCCCCCGGCAACGACCATGGCTGCAAATACACCGCCGGCGCCCGGATAGGCACGATCACTGGACGTCCGTGCTCCAGCTCCCGCATAAGATCCCCAGCCGAAAGCCGCACCGCGCTCGCGGCCAAGCCGTTCGCACGTGCGAGACGCATCAGCTCGGCCAGCGAATACCCAGCGGGATTAACAGGCGGGGTCTCGGCAAAAATGGCGTCGCCCGAAACAGCTCCGGGGCCGTTCCAATAATTGATCGCGGTGGCCAGAACGTGCGCGCCGCAAGAGGGCCCGGCGGTTTGCCTGTCATGGATGACGGGCAATACGAGCGTCTCTGGCGGCGCGACGCTCCGGTCAAACGCCTCAAAACTGTTGTTGGCGCTGTGCGCGGCAAACGCGTCTAAAGACGGCGTCGGGGTGGCGGCGCACCCCGCCGCGCCAAGCGCCAACAACAGCGGCACGGCAAGCGTGCGTTTGCGCATCAATCGGACGCAGCCACCGCAACGATCACCACGACAACAATGAGTCCGATCACCAGCCACTGGCTATTGCTGAACTGGCCGGCATATTGGCGCTCGGCCTCTTCTTGGCTGATGACCTGCACTTGGTAACCCGCTTGCTGATAGGCATCCACCTGCGCGGCGTCAGCGGCGCTAAGGCCGTAACGCTGCAGATCGGCCTGGCTAAAAGCTTGCGCTTCGGCGGAGCGGAATTGCGTGGCGGTTTGCTCGGCCATCGCCGCAGGCGCAGTTACTTGCGTGAACGCCAAGGCGAGCGCCACCGCTGTTGCAGCACGAATCTTCATGGGATTCCCCTTCGATTGCTCAAGAACAATGGTGAGCGGCGCCGAAGCGGCCTCTAAGGGTCGGTGCGCCGTCTTCTTGGCGACCGCCGCTTCTAGCGTCGGCCGCGATGTGCGCAAACGCGCACCACACACGTTCCCCTGCCGGCGTCGAAACTAAGCCACGCACGCACGAAGGCAAGCTGAAACGCCCCGCCGCTAAAGTTCCCTACCGCGCTGGAACCGGCGCACGCTTAGGAATTACCGCTTTCGGCGCGCAGCCGGCGTGCGTGGTCTCGAGATAGAACTGCTTCATGTCCCATGCGCCAGTGGGGCAGCGCTCGGCGCACAATCCGCAATGCAGACACACGTCCTCGTCCTTCGCCATGATGCGCCCGGTTTTGAGGCCATCCTGTATGTAAATATCTTGCGTGAGATTGAGCGCCGGCGCGTTAAGGCGCGCGCGCAGCTGCGTCTCTTCGCCGTTCTCCGTGAACGTGATGCAGTCCATCGGGCAGATGTCGACGCAGGCGTCGCACTCTATGCAGAGGTTAGCCTCGAAGACGGTCTGTACGTCGCAATTCAAGCAGCGCTGCGCTTCCTTGAACCCCAGCAGCGGGTCGAAGCCCTTTTCCACCTCGATCTTTACATTTCGCAGCGCAACATCCGGCTCCACCAGCGGCACTTTATAGCGATGGTCCAGCGTCACATCATTATCGTAGGCCCATTCATGGATGCCCATTTTGGTGGACATCATGGCCACGCCTGGCGGCGGGCGGTTGGCCACGTCCTGGCCCTGTAGCATCAAGTCAATCGAAACCGCCGCGTCGTGCCCATGCGCGACCGCCCAGATAATATTCTTTGGCCCAAACGCCGCGTCGCCGCCAAAAAACACATTCTTGATGGTGGATTGGAACGTCACCGGGTCCACCACTGGCATGTCCCACTTGTCGAACGCGAGGCCAATATCGCGTTCGATCCAGGGGAAGGCGTTCTCCTGACCCACGGCCATCAACACATCGTCGCACTCGTAATGCACATCCGGCTCGCCGGTGGGCTCCAGCTTCCTTCGCCCATCCTTTTCCACC
>JAEUMU010000107.1 GCA_016791325.1 Hyphomonadaceae bacterium | reverse complement strand
GGTGACGTTCCTCGGCGCTGACGTCGATGCGTTTGCAGAAGCAGGCGCCATCGGCATTAAGGGCGGCAAGTATCTGGCGCTGAAGAAGGGCAAACTGCGCGAATCCATGCGCTACGCCGCCGCTTCGCAAGAGCGCTACGCTCAGAGCGGCGATATCAACGCTGCGGACTTCAACGAAGGCGAGCGCAAGGACGCCAACACCTGACACCCTACGCGCGGCGCTTCGAAAGGAGCGCCGCGCCTTTGATCAGCCGCAGGGCGTTTTTCGAACCACGCGCGCCAACGACGCCGGATACTTCGCCAGCGCCTCTGCTGGCCGGATCGGGCGCCGTTCCAGATTGCCACCGCAATTTGGGCACGCTCCTCCCAACACCTCTTCCGCACACTGCATGCAGAACGTGCACTCGAAACTGCAAATGCGCGCGTCGACGCTTTCTGGCGGAAGATCCCGATCGCAGCATTCGCAATTCGGTTTGAGCGCGAGCATCAGAGCGCCCCTCCTATTTGCGCTATCGCCTCGCGCCGCTGCGACGCGAACTGCGCGAATAGCGCTTTCACGGAAGCCACTGTCTCGGCATCGGCTGTTTCGGGGCGTCCACAATTGAATGGCGGCGCTGGCGCGTATTCCAGCGAAAGCTGTATCGTCTTGGCGATCTTCTCACCGGCGAGCGCGGCCACGATCGTCAAGGCGATGTCGATGCCGGCCGTTACGCCGCCGCCGGTGAAACAATTGCCGTCGCGCACGACCCGCGCGTCATCGGGCGTCGCGCCAAAGGCGGCAAGCAATTCGCGGTACGCCCAATGACACCCCGCGCGCTTGCCTTTGAGCAGTCCCGCGGCGGCGAGAATAAGCGAGCCCGTGCACACCGACGTCACGTAGCGCGCGCTTTCGCCCAGGCGCTTCACTTCCGCCATAAACGCCGGATCAAGCATCGCCTCGGTTTGCCCAGGGCCGCCGGGAACCATGATCAGGTCGCAGCTTTCGACGTCGGCGAGCCGTGTGAGATTGGCGAACGTCAGGCCCATCTCGCTGGTGAGCGCGCCGCCCTCTTTTGAGGCGAGCACCACCTCCGCGCCGGGCATGCGCGCCAGCACCTCATACGGGCCGGTGAAATCAAGTTGCGTGATGCGCGGATAGAGAACGAACACGATGCGGCAAGGCGTTGGCATGGGCGGCTCCAGTTGACGTCTCAGCCTAGCCGGATCATGCTTGGCCGAAATGTCAAAGAAGCCTCGTTTTCCGCCAAACTCACGCAAGATCGCCGTGCTTTTATTCGAGGACTTCCAGCTTCTCGATGCCGCGGGCCCGATCGCGGCGTTCGAAATCGCCTCGCACTTTGCGCCCAAGGCTTACGCGGTGCGGGTCGTGGCCGCTGCGTCAGGCATAGTGCGCTCCTCCTCCGGCGTGCGCTGGCCGGCGGACGCGCTCGGCGCGCAGCGCGGCGTTGACACGCTGATGGTCGCTGGCGGCTACGGCACATACGCGGCGATGCAGGATCGCGCATTGATCGCCGCGCTCGCGCGTGCTCCAGCGCGCGCACGGCGCATCTCCAGCGTATGCTCGGGCGCTTTTCTCTTGGCGCAGGCAGGTTTGCTCAAAGGCAAACGCGCGACCACGCATTGGCGGCGCGCGGCGCAGTTTCAGAAACTGTTTCCAGATGTGCGCCTCGAACCCGACTGCATCCATGTGCGCGACGGCAAGATGTGGACCTCCGCCGGCGTCAGCGCCGGCATCGATCTGGCGCTGGCCATGATCACCGAGGATCTGGGCGCCGATATCGCCAACGAGGTCGCGCGCGAAATGGTGGTGTATGCGCAGCGCCCCGGCGGCCAAGCGCAGCACAGCGCCCTGCTTGATCTCGGCGGCGGCCGGTTCGACGAGCTCAACACTTGGATGCGCGCGCATATCGGCGACGATCTGCGGGTCGAAACATTGGCGGCGCAAGCGGCCATGAGCCCGCGCAATTTCGCCCGCGCCTACGCCGCCGAAACCGGTTTGACGCCCGCGAAGGCGGTGGAGCGGCTGCGCGCCGAGGCCGCGCGGACAGCATTGACCGAGGGCGCAGCCCTGCAATCGATCGCCACCCGTTGTGGATTTGGCGACGTGGAGCGCATGCGCCGCGCCTTCATACGCCTTTATGGCGCGCCGCCCGCGGCGCTGCGGCGGACGCTGCGGCACGCTTGACGGCCCACCCATTCCGGCGGACGACAGCAGAATGGCCGAACCGCAGAAATCGATTTTCATCACAGGCGCAGGCTCAGGCATCGGGCGCGCCACGGCGCAGCTCTTCGCCGAACGCGGCTGGTTCGTCGGCCTCACGGATGTCAATCAGGCGGGGCTCGACGAAACCGCGGCGCTGCTTCCGAATGGCCAGCGCATGACCATCCAGCTCGACGTGCGCGATCGAACGCAATGGGCGCGCGCGATCGACACGTTCGGCCAAGCCACTAACCGGCGCATGCATGTGCTGTTCAACAACGCTGGCGTCGGCAAGGGCGGCTGGCTTGACGAAATGGCGGCGGACGATGTCGATCTCGTTCTTGATGTGAATCTGAAAGGCGTGATCAACGGCGCCACAGCGGCGTTGCCATTGCTGCGCGAAACACCAGGCGCGCGCATCGTCAATACAGCCTCCGTCGCGGGTATCGTCGGCGCGCCGAAGCTCGCCGTTTACGTCGCAACGAAATTCGCCGTGCGCGGCTTCACCGAAGCGCTCGATGCGGAATATTCGCGCTTCGGCATTCGCGTCACCAGTTTGATGCCTTGGTTTGTCGACACCGCCATTCTCGACGCGTCGGAGAACAAGAACTCCAACCGAAGCCTTCGCGATACGCTCACGGAACGCAAGACGCCGATCTATCCAGTGCGCATGGCGGCGGAGCGCGCGTGGGATGCAGCGCACGGCGCCGAGGTGCACTACATGGTCGGCAAGGAAGCTGAACGCGCGCGCTTCTTTGCGCGCTTCTTTCCGGGCCTGTTACAGAAACAACTGAAGCGATCGCTGGGCGACTGATCAGGTCGCCACTTCGCCATCGGCGACCGGCGGCTCAGCGGCCTCGACCGCAGCTTCGCTCTGCGCAGGCGCAGCGGCCTCTGTTTCCAGCGCTGGCGCATCGGCGATCGTTTCCTCGATCGCGACTTCCGAAGCCACGTCAGGCGCGAGCTCATCGACCGGCGAACGGCGCCCGCCAGCGGCGCCGCGGCGACGGGCCAGCGCTTCCTGGTAGTAGGCCCGCTCAGCGCGGTTCGGGAAGCGATAGAAGACGTGGCTGCCGATCGAAGTCGTGCGCACCAAGCCGGAGTTCCACACAGGGTTGACGGCGTGGGTATGGTAGTGCGTCGCGCCCTGAGTGACGGGGCGGTTGTAGCCCAGCATCACTGCGGTGGCGACCCGTTGGGCCTGGGTCCAGGCGCGGCCGCGCGGGCGGTGGCCCAGCGAGCCGTCGCAGGTGAAGGTGAATTGGCACCCGGTCGAGCGGTGCGAGCCTTCATAGACGACGCCGCAGATCGAGTTCGGATAGGCGCGCGAGCGCACCCGGTTGATGATCACTTCGGCGACCGCGGCTTGGCCGCGCTGGGTCTCGCCGCGGGCCTCGTAATAGATGGCCTGGCTCAAGCAGTCGTGCTGGCGGGCGTCGATCTGGGGCTCAACCGGCGCGGTCCGCTCCGGACGCAATTCTGATGGGCCCCGCAGCACCGCCTGCACCATCATCGCGCGGGCGTCCGGGCTTTCAAACAAGGAGGCCGAACCGCGCGCGCGCAGGCCGTCTTCGGTGCGCAGCGAGGTCAGCTGAACATGAGCGTTCGGCTCGGCGGCAAGCAATTGCTGCTCGAACTGAGCCTGGAACGCGGTCGACGTCGCCGCCCATTCCGCGCCGTCGCGCTGCTCAGCGGCGCGATGCGCAATCACAGGCATCGCCACGGCAGCCGCGGCCAAGCACATGATCGTCGCTGCGCCCTGACGCACGGCCAGAGGGTTCCGTTCGATCTCTACCATCACTTGGGTCCGTATCTCGCCC
>JAEUMU010000090.1 GCA_016791325.1 Hyphomonadaceae bacterium | reverse complement strand
CACATGGAGCGCGATGCGCAGATCGCCATTCTCGCGGTTGAGATCGAGGGGCGCGCCGTGCGCGCGCGCGTTGGCGGCGCTGGGCGCGACCGCGCCGGCGGGTTCATCGACATGACACGCGCGGTGCGCTCGCCCGGCTCGGCGCTCAAGCCGTTTCTCTACGCCATTGCCTTTGATGAAGGTATCGCCGCGCCGCAGACTTTGGTGCGCGACGCCCCGCGCCGCTTCTCCGGCTACATGCCGGAGAATTTTGATCGCCGCTTCTACGGCGAAATCACGCTCGAGGATGCGCTGCGGCATTCGCTGAACTTGCCCGCGGTCGCCACACTGGAACGTATCGGCGCTGGCCGTTTCCACGCCGCGTTGACGCGCGCGGGCGCGCAGGTGCGCTTGCCGCGCCGCGCCATTTCTGAGCCAGGCTTGGCGCTGGCGCTCGGCGGCGTGGGCATGCGGCTGGAAGATCTGGTGCAGCTTTATGCGGCGTTGGGTGATGAGGGCAGGGCGCGCCCGCTGGCGACGGACGCCGTGGGCGAGTTCGCCTTCACGCGGCGCTTCGTGCGCCCTGAAACCGCTGAGCGCGTGCTCGATATTCTAGCCACTTCACCCCATCCCGCCGGGCGCGTGCCGCCGCAACTGTCGCAAGACGCGCCGCGTATCGCTTTCAAAACCGGCACCTCCTACGGCTTCCGCGATGCTTGGGCGGTGGGGGTGTGGAACGGCTACGCCATTGGCGTCTGGGTGGGCCGCCCCGATGGCGCGCCGCGCCCCGGGGCCAGTGGGCGCACGGAAGCGCTGCCCGCGCTTTTTGAAGCGTTCGATCTGCTTGGCGCGCCGTCCCAGCCGGCGCGCCCGCAGGAGCAGCCGCACGATACCCTTGCCCCCGCGCTGACGCGGCTGGAAACCAGCGAGCGCGAAGCGCTCTCGATCCTTTTCCCACCCGCGGGCGCAGAGGTCTTGGTGCTCGACTACGGCGCGAATGCGCGCGGGCTTTCGCTTTCCGCGCGCGGCGGGCGGGCGCCGCTTACTTGGTACGCCGAAGGCGCGCCGGTGGCGAGCGAAGCCACCAGCGGGCGCGCCATCTGGCGCCCGCGCGCGCCGGGCTTCTACACCGTCACCGTGATTGACGCCGATGGCCAGAGCGCGCGCGTGCGTGTGCGCATTCGCGAGGCAGGTTGAACTGAGCGCTCGCGCGCAGCGGGTTTGCCATTGACGTTGGTTAACGGCGCGGCCAAGCGCGATGCATGCATTGGTCGCGCAAAATCTGTATTGGCGGGGCGTTGCTGGCCTCCCTGGCTTCGTGCGCGCCCATGCATCCGCCGGCCAACCGCCAGCTTGTATGGGCTGATGAGTTCGATGGCGATGCGCTGGACTTGCGTTGCTGGGAGCGTGTGGTCGATGCGCCGCCTTGGGATCCGCAACAATCGTTCGCCTATATTGACTCGCCTGAGACTTTGCATTTCCGCGACGGCGAGCTGTTGATCGATCTTTATCGCCGCCCGGCCGAGCTGAACGGGCGTACGCTGGATTATGTGTCGGCCCAGATCACTACGCGCGATCGCGCAGCCTGGACCTACGGCTATTACGAGGCGCGCATGCGTATGCCGCCTCAGGCCGGCGCTTTTCCCGCGCTCTGGATGATGCCGCAGTTCGAGACGCTGGGGCATTGGCCCGCCAGCGGCGAGATCGACATCATCGAATACATCTCCCGCGAAAATAACACTGCCCACACCACCATTCATTTCGCCGGCGCCGATGGCGCGCATGTGGCTCTGGGCAACGGCTTCGGCGCCGCCGCGCCGCTTTCAAACGGCTTTCATGTTTACGGCTTCGAGTGGCGCCCCGGCGTAATGCGCTGGTATCTCGATAACCGGCTGATTTTCGAGACACGTGACTGGCATCGCCCCAATGTGCGCCGCCGGCCCAGCGCCCCATTCGATGAGCCGTTCTATCTGCTCCTAAATCTCGCCGTGGGCGGTTCGTGGGCGCATGAGCCGCCGCAGGACGTGGCGTATCCGATGCAGCTCGCCGTCGATTACATTCGCGTTTATAGCATTCCGGGCGTGGAGGCGCACGGGCCGCGCCTAGAAGGCGGCGCGTGTCCGGCAGGCGGCCCCAGCGGGCCAGGGCCTTCTCTGGCGCAAACGGAAAGCGCGGACCGGTGAGGGTCCGCGCTCCGTAGCGATCGACGCCGAACAAGGCGGGCGAGGCAAGTTACGCGACGATCAAAGCAGCTTGGTTGAGCACAGCGAACGCGGCCGGGGCGAACAGCGCTAACGCGGCGACGATGCAGAACATCTTGGTCATTGGCGTGTCTCCCTGGCGGTCGTGAACTTCGATGTGTTCAAGCTAGACCCGCCGGCGCTGGACCGCCGTGACGAGCGTCACGCAAAGAAAGGCGCGGATCCTGGGGGAGGATCCGCGCCTTGGCGCTATCGCCGCCTCTTTGGGAGAGGGCTCAGGCGACGATAAGGGCAGCTTGGTATAGGCTCGCATAGGCGACGGGCGCGAACAGCACGATCGCCGCGAGGATGGCGATGAGCTTTCTCATAACCTCTTCTCCTCTTCATGTGGCGTTGATGGATTAAGCGAGGATCTGCGCGGCCTGGATAAGCACAGCCATGGCGAGCGGCGCGAACAGAACCAGTGCGGCGGCGATGCTGAAAGTCTTGGTCATTTGCGTTCCCCTTGAGCTTTACGTGCGGTGTTGCTGTTGTCTGATTTGTAGATGCGGGAGGAGCGAAATTCGGATGCGCAAGTGATGCGTTTTTTTCGCAGCGCAATGCGGGAAATCTCAGCCGCGTCGGCGTGCGTACAAAGCAAAAGCGCGGACCGGTCAGGTCCGCGCTTTCACATCGTCGCCGGCAGTTTTGGCAGGCAGGGCTAGGCGACGATTTGGGCAGCTTGCAGCAACACCGCAGCCGCGACCGGCGCGAACAAAACGAAAGCGGCGGCGAAACTAAACATCTTGGTCATCTGAAATCCCTCTCAAACACTTTGTGTCGGCGTTTGATTGAGAGATGCCGCGAGGTTGAAAATCAGATGCGCGGCGGCGATGAAAATTATGCAAGGCGCCGATGCGTTTTGTAGGGCGCGCGCCGGCAAGCAAAAAGGCGCGGACCTTGTGGGGTCCGCGCCCTCCTGTTTGACCGTCGCAGGCGGGTTTGGGGGATCAGGCGACGATCAAGGCGGCTTGGTTAAGCGTCGCCAAAACGGCCGGAGCGAACAGGGCCACGGCGAGGGCGATGGTGAGAAGTTTCGTCATGGGATCGTCTCCTTTCCAGTTTTGGCGGCGTCTTTGATCTCTTGATGCGTCGATCATAGGGATTGGATGCGTCCGCCGCTGTGACCGCGGGCACACTCCTCGCATTAGCGCCGCGGCGGCGCCGGCGGAGCTGGGGGTTGCGGCGGGGCCGGGGGCCGGGGCGGGGGCTCCATGCGGACGCGCCCATCGCCGTTGGCGTCGCCGGCGTCGAAGAAGCGCAGCTGCTGGGCCCGGAACTCCTCGGCCGAGAGCGCGCCATCGCCATCTAGGTCTGCCTCCTGGCTGCTGGCGATCATCATCATGAACATGGGCGGGTGGGGCGCGGCGGGCGCGTGCGGGGGCTGCGGCGCAGCTGGCGGAGCGCCTGGGGCCGCCGGCGCGGCTGCGCCCTCGCCGCGACGCACGATCACCACGTCCCGCTGGGTCTGGGAGGCCGCACCCGGCTCGCCGCGGCGAACGATGATGCGCCGACCGCCATCGGTGAGTTCCTCGATTTCCACGTCCTGGCTCTCTAAGTGTAGCGCTTCGGGGGCGAAGGCGGGACGGTCGGCCGCGGTCAGCCGGCCGTCATTGTTCACATCCATCTGGCGAAACATGCGGTCGGCGGCGGAGGCCGCTTCTGCGCGCGTCACCCAGCCGTCGCCATCGGCGTCCATATTGAGCGACATTTCCCCGCCGAGGCGGATAACGTGGCGTTCCTGGGCGCCCGCCGCCGCCGTGACGGCGACGACGGCGCAGCCCAGGGCCAAGGCAAATCTGGTCATGCTGGCAATCCCTCTTCAGGCCCAGGAGCGGGCTCAGGCGGGAAGACCATCGCCGCCTCCGGTTTCGCCAGTGCGTCAGCGCTGAAACACTGGCGCAACAGAGGCCCGCTACCCCTGGGCGCCGGCCTTTAGGAGGAGTGTGCGGTGCGGCGAGTTTGGTGTCTGGTCGGGCTTGGGCCCCTGTCGGCTGGGACGCGCGCGTCCTAACATGACGGCCATGACCGAGCCTTCTGCGCCGCCGCGCGTGCTGATCGTCGATGACGACGCCGAAATCCGCAACGGCCTCGTCGATGTGTTTGCGCGCGCCGGCTTTTCCGCCACCGCCGCCAAGGACGTCCCCGCGATGGAGCGCGCCCTCAACGCGACGGGCGCCGATCTAATCGTGCTCGATCTGATGATGCCGGGGGAGGATGGGCTCTCAGCCTGCAAGCGGCTCTCCGGCAAGGGCCGCCCGCCGATCATCATGCTTTCAGCCTTGGGCGATGATGCGGACCGTATCGTCGGCCTTGAGATCGGCGCCGACGATTACCTCGCCAAGCCCTGTAACCCGCGTGAGCTGGTGGCGCGCGCGCGCGCCGTGCTGCGCCGGGCGCGTGATAATGAAGGCCCGCCCGCGGGCGAGCAGGTGCGCTTTGCCGGTTTCAAGTTCGATGCCGCACGGCGCGAACTGCACGATCCAGACGGCGTGGTGATCCCGCTTTCGGCCGGGGAGTTTCGCTTGTTGCGCGCCTTCGTGGAGCGGCCTCATCGCGTGCTCTCGCGTGAGCAGCTGCTCGACATGGCGTTCGATAACGACGGCGAGGTGTTCGATCGTGCTGTGGACGTGCAGGTAAGCCGCCTGCGCCGCAAGCTAGAGCGCGAGGGCGGGCCGGAAATCATCCGCACTGTGCGTGGCGAAGGCTATGTGTTCGCCGTGAAGCCGGGCGCGTGATGAAATTGGCGCGCGGGCTCCCGATCGCAGCATATCTCGGAGCGATGGTGGCGCTGGCGCTGGCGGCCGCCTTCATCGCCGTGCTGGCGATTGTCGTGTGGCTGCCGCCGCGCCCGCCGGCGGTTATGCGCGCGGATGAGGTGACGGCGCAGTTCACGCGCGGCTATGAATACGCCATCGCCAATCGCCGCCCGATGGCGAACGGCGCCATGGCTTGGCGCGTGCAGGCCCAGCCCCCACGCGCGCAGACTGTGGCGGAGATGGCGCCCGTCCGCGGGCGTGTCGCGCGCGGGCTTGGGCTCGAGCCGGCGCAGGTGCGCGTCGCCGCCGCCAACGTGGTGCGCAGCGATGTGTTCGTGTTTCGCGTGCGTGAGCTCGACGCGGAGGTGCGCCGCCATGTCGATGAAGCGATGAGCCGCAGCGCCGAAGCGCGCCGCCTGCTGGATCAGCACCGCCACGATATTGATGAAGCCGCGCGCGCGATCCAGCCGATCTCCTCCCAATTGCGGCCCTGACGCATCACCAGCCAGCGCTGATCGGGCAATTGCGCCGCGATCTCGAAGCCGGAAATCAGCATCACGCCTGCGGGCGCTGGCGCGAACATGGGCGGCGCCGGCGGCGCTGGCGCGCTCGGCGGGCTTGGCGGCGCGGAAGCGGCGGGCGGCGCTGGCGGCGCGGGACGCGCTTCTGGCGCGCGCAACTCGATCACGCGCACGCCAGTTTCAAC
>JAEUMU010000076.1 GCA_016791325.1 Hyphomonadaceae bacterium | reverse complement strand
GGGCGATCCGATGGGCCCCGCGCCTGAAACCGCCGGCCTGCCGATCAGCCCCGCCACGGCCGCCATCACCGCCCCGATCCGCCAGGATCGCGACGCTTGGCACGTGCAGCGCGACTCCAACGTCAGCGAAATCCGTGGCCGTTCGTAACTCATTCTCCGGAGCCACGCCCATGCGCGCCGCCCTGCTGATCAGCGCCGCTCTCATCGTTTCACCCGCCTACGCGCAAACGGCGACGAACACGCAGCTGCAACTGCGCGGCGTCACCGCGCTCACCGACGTTGAGGTGGCGCGCGCCGGCGATGTCGGCATATCCGCTTTGGCCAGCGGCAATTCCGTCACCGGCGCCAGCAACGGCGTGGATGCCGATTACGTGAGTGACCAACACATGGATGGCGCCTCCCGCGCCACCACCAACGCGACCGTCTGGCATGCGACAGGCGTGATCGCCGCGTCCAGCACGGCCGCCGGCAACGGCCTCACCGCGCAAACCAGCGGCGGCGATCTTGCCCTGCGCTCCGATCAGCGCGCGCACAATGATGTGAGCGCTGAAACCCGCTTCACCGGCGGCGACGCCGGCGATGCGTCAACGTCTGCGTCCAGCAGCGGCAACGTGGCCGCGATTGCCGCTGAAAACGGCGATTTGCGCGTGATTTTGGCGCAAGAAAGCGATGGCGCCGTGCGCGCTTCGGCTGAGGCTGATCATTGCTGCGTGGCGGGGCAGGCAGTCTCGGGCGCCATCGCCAGCGCCAACAACGCCACGCTCGCCGGCACGACGACGACCAACTTGTCCGACACTGCCCAGTCCGCCCGCGGCGCCGTGGCGGCCCGCGTGGATCTCTACGCCGGCTACGCGACCGACGCCTCCGGCAACGCTACCGGAAACGGCAACGCGCTCACTATCGATAATCAATGGGGCTACGCCAACGGGCGCGCGCGCCAACAATCCAGCGCGGACGTCTCCGCCGACGCCTATGTGACCTTGGGCGGTGACTTTCTCGGCTTCGCCTCCGCCGGCGCATATGGCGTGGGCAACAGCGTCACGGCGTCGAATGTCGGCTCGGACATGGCCCTCGATGTGGCGCAGGAAAATTCTGGCGATGTTTCCGCGACTGCGGCGATGGCCGGCACGGGCGGCGTCACCGCGCTCGCGTCATCGGCCGCCTACGGCAACAGCGTCAGCGCCGCGCTTTGCGCGTATTGCGATTCCAGCCGCCCCACGCTGACCGCCGCAAACTCCCAAACCAACGACGGCGATGTGCGTTCTGAGGCGGTTCTCCGCACGCCAAACGCCCAATCAGTCGGCGCGAGCGCGGCAGCCATCGGCAACGCCGCTACGTTTCAAAGCACGGGCCCCGGCGGACGCTAAGTTTCGATCAGTTGATCCATGGTTTCCGCGGGCGTGGGTTCTTCCCCGCAGCACGGCCCGCCAATCGGGCGCGCCGGCACGCCGGCCACCGTGCATCGCGGCGCCACGTCGCTCAGCACGACGGAGCCCGCCGCGATCCGCGCGCCTTCGCCGATCTCGATATTGCCAAGCACTTTTGCGCCGGCGCCGATCATCACGCCGCGGCGAATTTTCGGATGGCGATCGCCCGCCTGCTTGCCAGTGCCCCCCAAGGTGACGGAATGGAGCATGGAGACATCATCTTCCACCACCGCGGTTTCGCCGATGACGATGCCGTGCGCGTGATCGATGAACACGCCCGCGCCAATCTGCGCAGCGGGATGGATGTCCACCGCGAAAAGCTCTGAGACGCGGCTTTGCAGATGATAAGCGAGGATCTCCCGCCCTTCGCGCCAGAGCCAATGCGCAATGCGATAAGCCTGCAGGCCGCCATATCCTTTGAAATAGAGGAACGGCTGCAGGTAGGTGCGGCAAGCGGGATCGCGCTCACGCACGACGCGCATATCCCGCGCGGCCTGCAGCGCGAGGTCCGGCTGCGCCGCATACGCCTGACGCGCCACTTCGCCTAAAGCGAGCGGGTTCATATCTTCGGCGCCAAGTTTCTGCGCCAAGTGATACGCCAGCGCTTCTTCGATACGTTCGTGCTGCAAAATCGAAGCGTGGAGGTAAGACGCCAGAAGCGGCTCCTCCGCGGCCGCCTGCACCGCCTCCACACGTAGCTGCGCCCAGACCCCGCCGGACGCCTCAAAAATCCTCGTATTCGTCTCGGCCATCAGCCGCCTCCCTCGCCAAGCATGGCCTCGGCCAGCCTGGCAGGCATTTCACCCGTCACAGCCATGTGGTGCGCCCGCAGCACCGCGGCAACCGTCAGGCTATCGCGAATTCGCCCCAGGGCGACCCGCTCGAGCACCTCGCGGAAATGCGCCCGGCGGTGTTTGAACACCTCCGTCGCTTCCGGGCGCTTGGCGGTTTCGCTCAAGTCAGTCGCCAGAAACACCACCGCCTGCTCATCGGTGCTGGAATTGGATAAATCCATTTGCAGGATCGGAGCGAGGCGGCCAGCGATGAGCCCTGCTTCTTCTTCCAGTTCGCGCCTGGCGCAAGTTTCGGCGCTCTCGCCCGCTTCGGCGCCGCCTTCGGGAATCTCCCACGAATAACGCGCGAGCGGAAACCGCCATTGGCCGACCATCTGGACGAATCCCGCTCCGTCGATCGGCAGCACGCCCACCGCGAGGCGGCGCATGCGGATCACGCTGTACACGCCCTCAGCGCCGCCGGGATGCACCACTTCATGGGAATCGATGCGAAACCAGGCATTCTCGAACGGACGAGTCACGCCCTTCACAACCCACGGATTGGCGTCTTCTTCCCACTCACGCATGGAGCGCCTTCTAGCCTTGCGCAACGCTTTGCGCCATGAAAAGCGCATGCCTCTGCCCGCTTCCTCAATTCCCCCACAGCCCGCTCTGAACGAATCCGCGGTCGCGGCCGCGGAAAGCCCGGAGACGCTGGCGCTGCTGGCGCGGCGGCGTTCGACAAAGGTCATGCTCCTGGAAGAGCCAGCGCCCGCGCCCGCCGAAATCGACGCGCTCGTCGCGCTCGCCGCACGCGTGCCGGATCATGGAAAGCTGGGCCCTTGGCGCTTTGTCGTGATGGAGGGAGACGCGCGCGCCCGCGCCGGCGCCGCGATTGCGCGCGCAATTGAGAATGATCCAGGCGTGGATGAACAGCGCATTGCGCACGCGCGCGGGCTCTTTCTGCGCGCGCCAGCGTGCGTCATGGTCGTGTCCTCACCGGTGGAAAGCAAGAAGGCGCCCGAGTGGGAACAGGTTCTCTCGGCAGGCGCGGCGTGCTTCTCGTTGCTTATCGCGGCGCACGCCATGGGATATGCAGGCTGCTGGCTTACCGAATGGCCCGCGTTCGATGCACGCGCGCGGACAGCTCTCGGCCTGGCGGATCACGAGCGTATCGCCGGCGTCATTTATCTGGGCACGGCGAACGCGCCCGTGCTTGAGCGCGAACGCGCTGACATAACTACGCGCATTTCCCGCTATTGAAACGCAAACTGGCCGGCGTCGCGAGACGCCGGCCAGCACGCTAGAAGCGCAGCCGGTCTAAAGCGAGCGGCTGATGCTGAACACCACCCGCCCATCGGCGATCTGAGGCGGCGCAAATGTGGCCATCGGATCGCCAGCGCTGATATCAGCTTCATGATAGCGCAGATCGAACTCGAACCCATGCAGCGCATAGGTGCCGCCAATATTCCAGGTCGTGTAGTCGTCGCTGGTAGAGCCCGGCAGCGGGCCGTTCACATCGTCGATCGTGTAGTTGCCAAGCGCCGCGGAAAACACCAACGCGTCAGAGGGCGAGAATTTCACGTTGCCTTCGTAATAGAGCGCCTCACCGGTTTCGCCGTAATTGTCCGGCGAATAATTGAGCGCCGCCCCGAGCGTGAAACGCGGCGCCACTTCAACTGACCCCGCCGCCGCCAACTCCCAAAAATCGAACTCGGCCGCATCGTCGTCCGCGCCCGGATAGAAATAGCCGACCACGCCGAGATCGAGTTGCACGGGTCCAATCATGGGCGTAACGCCAGCATAGAGATCCATCTCCATGCTGGTTCCGCCGGATCCGAGGCTCGTGCCCCATACGCCGGCGTAGAACATGCCGCTTTCGTAATCGAAACTGCCCTGGATCGCCGGGTCTTCGCCGGAGAGTGAAAGGCCGCGAAAGACATAATCGCTCGTGAGCGTCACGCTCGCCGAAACATCAGCCTGCGCGACGCCGGCGCCGGCCACGGTGGCGCCCGCCAGCATCGCCGCGCCAAAGATCTTCTTCATCGGTGCAATCCTCGTATCGCGCGAAAGACGCGCCGGGTAACGAGGTTTGCCGCTTAGCGTAAACGCAGGGTTAACCAAGCATGCACAGCGCACATTGCGCTGCAGCGCCGCGCGCACCGTAGCGCGGCAGCCACGGAAAGGAGCCCGCGGCGCCGCGTTCGACCGCGGCGCCGCTCCCCACCCCGTGCTTAAAGCGCGCGGCTAAGCGTGAACACGAACTCGCTGTCCGCGCCGGTGATGTCGGTATCGATGTAACGGAAATCGAAGCCGAAGCCGCCATAGCTAAGCGTGGCGCCGACATTCCACGTGTTGTAGTCGCCGAGAGCGCCCAAATCGAAGTTGGCGTAAGCGGCCGAAAGCGCAACAGTCTCGCTGAAAGTGTAGGCGACATTGCCTTCCAGATAGGTCGACTCTTCGCCGCTGTTGTAAACGTCGTCGGAGAACGACGCCGTGGCGCCCAGCGTCAAGGGCTCAACCGGCGAGAAGGAAGCGCCGATATATGCTTCGGCCCAATCGCCATCCGCGCTCGCGCCTGGATAGAAGTAGCCCAGCACGCCGATATCGAGCGTCACCGGGCCGATCGTGGGCGTGAAGCCGGCATAGACATCAAGCTCAAGCTCGCCATCGGCCACGCCTGTGCTCGCCGGATCGACGCTTGAGCCCCACGTGCCGATATAGAAATTGCTGGCGGTGTAATCGATACCGCCCTGAATGGCGGGATCGCCGGCAGATTGCGTCACCCCGCGCCAAACGTAATTGGTCGTGAGCGCTACATTGCCGGAGAACTCCCCCTCGGCATGCGCCGCGCCTGTCGCGCCCACCGTCGCAGCGCCGGCCAACAGCGCCAACCCGATCATTTTTCTGACTGCTTGCATCCCTAGCTTCCCCGCTGAATGTCGCCGCGGCGACCCAGCCCGCGTGAAGCGGGCCTTGTTGACGGCGAAAGCGTCGCCCGAATTGGCGGGACGGCGCAGCGTTTAGGTGCGCTGCAGCAATGCACAAATTGCCAAAAGCCCGATTCTTAGGCGCGGCGCCTCGCGCTTCGCCGCCGTATTGCGCAACCGATCGGTATTCAGCGCATGGAGAAGGAGCCAAAACCCAGATGCAGCCCCGCATCCACCAGCAAGGTTTCGCCTGTGACGTGTCTTGAGGCGTCCGATAAGAAGAACAAGCCTGCATCGGCGATGTCTTCGGCGGTGGAGACCGCCTGGAGCGGGGTGCCCTGGCGGGTGCGCTCGCGCAGCGCCTCGATCACCTGTGGCGACAATCCCTTTTCGTGCCAGGGCGTGTCGATGAAGCCGGGGCACAGCGCGTTGATGCGGATTTTCGGGCCCAGCACGCGCGCCAGAGAGAGCGTCATGGTGTTGAGCGCGCCCTTGGAGGCCGCATACGCCACCGAAGACCCGATCCCGGTCACCGCCGCCACGGAGGAAACCATCAGCACGCTGGCGCGCTCCCCCGCTTCCAAGAGCGAACGCGCGGCGCGCAGCATCTGAAATGGCCCCACCACGTTGATGGCGTAGAGGCGTTCAAAATCGGCCCGGTCGAGCGCATCAAGATCCCCATGGGCTGGCGCGAACTTGGTGACGCCTGCGTTATTCGCCAGCGCGTCGATGCGCCCGTACGGCGCCGCCAGGGCCGCGATGGCGCGGCACTGGGCGTCGTCAGAGACATCGCCCTGCGCCAGCACCGCTTCAGCGCCCGCAGCGCGCACGGCCTCCGCCGTCGCCTCCGCCTCCGCCTTGCTGTGCGCGTAATTGACGATCACCGCCTTCGCCCCGCGCGCCGCCGCACCGACAGCCAGGGCCGCGCCCAAGCCCGTCGAGGCGCCCGTGACCACCACCACTTTTCCATCAAAGTCACGCATCGTTGGCCTCCCTTGACCCGCCTCCGGCCGGCGATCCGAACTTGGCGCCGTGGCGGCATAAAGCTAGGCCCATGCTCCATGAGCGATCCCTTGAGCCAACTTGGCCGGCCTACGCCAATCCCGCAGAGCCCTGAGCAGGCCCAGCTGGAGTCGGCCCCTAACCCGCATCCGCGGACGCTTTACCTGGTGCGCTTCACGGCGCCGGAATTCACCTCGATCTGCCCGGTGACGGGCCAGCCGGATTTCGGCGTGCTGGTGATCGATTACGCGCCCGACGCCGCGATCGTTGAATCCAAGAGCCTGAAGCTCTTCCTGCAGAGCTTCCGCAATCACGGCGCCTTCCATGAAGACTGCACGCTGGCCGTGGCCAAGCGCGTGATTGAAGCCATCAGCCCGCTTTGGCTGCGCATCGGCGGCTACTGGAACCCACGCGGCGGCATGCCAATCGACGTGTTCTGGCAAACCGGCGCCCCGCCTGAGGGCCTTTGGCTGCCCGATCAGGGCGTCGCCACCTATCGCGCGCGCGGCTGACGCCCAAGGTACAGCCCGCAGGCCACGCACCAACTCACCACGCTCACTTCCAGCACCCGCTGAGACACGCCCACATAGGGCGATGCCGGATCCATCGTCAGCAAACCCGCTGCGGCCACGGGCGCGGCGACCAACGCCCACAGAGCCAACCGCCCGCCGCCAGGCCATGAACGCGCGGCCAACCCCAAGCAAAGCAGCGTGATGGGGGCCAACAGATAGCCAGCAAGGCCAAGCAACAAGTGCATGTTCTGTGACTCGCTGGGCTCCGCCGGCCGGCAGCCGTAATCACACGGATAGAACGCAGCGCCCACATAGCCGACAGCGAAGAAGAAAAGACCCACGAATCCCAGCATCGCCAGCCGGCTGTGCGGCGCGGCGATATAGGCGGCGATGGCGAACGTGCAGAACAAAATCCCCAGCGGCAGGAAGCCCGCGAAATTCACCAGCGCCGCGTTCGGCGCGCCGGTCGCGCCCAGTTCGCTGATATACTGGCCGAGGTGATCGTAGCCAGGAAACACCAACCCGCCGGCTGCAACCAGGACCAGCCACCACACGCCGCCCACGACGGCGCAAATCATCGCCAGCTTGCCCATCCTCTTTAGCCTGGCCACTTCGGCGCGCGGCTCACCATGCCGGGAGTTTGCC
>JAEUMU010000071.1 GCA_016791325.1 Hyphomonadaceae bacterium | reverse complement strand
CACGCCGGCCATCCCGAAGTTATCGGCACGATGGGGCAATTGCCTCCAGGAGCGATCACGCTGATCGAAACCGTGGCCGAAGCAGAAGCATTCGCCCCGCGCGATCCCGCGCAACTTTCCTTCGTGACGCAAACGACGCTCTCGGTGGATGACACAGCAGAGATCGTGGCCGCGCTGCAGCGGCGGTTTCCCGCCATCGCCGCCCCGCACAAGGAAGACATTTGCTACGCCACCACCAACCGCCAGGATGCGGTGAAAGCGATGGCGCGCGAGGCCGATCTTGTGTTGGTGATCGGCTCGCCCAAATCGTCGAACTCGGTGCGGCTGGTGGAGGTGGCCAAGCGCGGCGGCGCACGCGATGCGCGCCTGGTGGGCTCGGCCGCGGACGTCGATTGGAGCTGGTTCGAGGGCGTGGGCGCAGTGGGCGTGACCGCGGGCGCGAGCGCGCCAGAGGACTTGGTGGAAGCGCTGATTGCGGCGATCGCTGCGCGCTTCGAGGCGACGGTGGAAGAAGTTGTCGTGACGCGCGAGGACGTCATGTTCAAATTGCCGCGCGTATTGTTGGAGACTGCATGAGCGACGCACTCAACGACCTGATTGACCGCGCCAGCAAGCAAGCGCGAGAGGCGCGGCCGCAGCGGCCGGCGCTAATCGGCGTGGGAGGGGCGCAAGGCGCGGGTAAATCCTATCTGTGCGCCAGCTACGCGCAGTCGCGACCGGCGGTGGCGCACTTTTCGCTGGACGATGTGTACCGAACCAAAGCCAACCGAGTAGTGCTTGCCCATGGCGTGCATCCGCTGCTGATCACGCGTGGCCCCCCCGGCACGCACGACCTGCCCCTCGCCGCACGCACCATAGACAGGCTGGCGAGCGCCAAAGCCGGGGCGCAAACGCCCATGCCTGCCTTCGAAAAGCGGGCTGACAATCGCGCCCCGGAATCACTATGGCCGATTCATGAAGGGGCCTGCGAAACCATCCTGGTTGACGGATGGTGCATGGGCGCGCGCGCTTCGAGCATGGAGCCGCCGATCAACACGCTAGAAGAAGAATCCGACGCCGACGGAAAATGGCGGCGTATGACCCAGCGCCTGCTGGAGACCGACTACAACGCCTTCTTCTCCCGCTTCGACGCCATGATTTACCTGCAAGCGCCTTCTTGGGAGATTGTGCGCACTTGGCGGGGACAGCAAGAAGCCGAATTGCTGGGGCGCGCGCTGACGCCTGAGGAGAACGCGGCGCTTGATCGCTTCGTCATGCATTATGAGCGCATCACGCGCGCAATGCTGAGCGGCCAT
This sequence comes from Hyphomonadaceae bacterium, assembly GCA_016791325.1. Lineage (GTDB taxonomy): Bacteria > Pseudomonadota > Alphaproteobacteria > Caulobacterales > Aquidulcibacteraceae > Vitreimonas. Next base: position 4,972 of record JAEUMU010000071.1, on the reverse strand, counting down.
CACAGCGCGCGCTGGATCGTGCATCTGGATAAGAATCGAAAAGTCACGCGCATCGAGGAGCGCAAATGAGCGCCGCCCGCGCGCTGGCTTGAACCATGGCCGTTTACACCCCCCTCGACGACGACGATCTCGCCGCGCTCGCCGGCGGCTATGATCTCGGCCACATTATTGCGTGCGAGGGCATCGCCGAAGGCGTGGAGAATTCCAATTTCAAGCTGACGACGGAAGCGGGCCGCTACATCCTCACCATTTTCGAGAAGCGCACGGCGGAAAGCGATCTGCCGTTCTTCATGGGGCTGATGGCGCGGCTGGCCGAGCGCGGCTTTCCCGCGCCGGAGCCGGCGCCGACGCGAACCGGCGGGTTTCTCACGCGAGTGAAGGCCAAGCCCGCGGCGATCGTGAGCTTTCTCGATGGCGCGTGGCCGCGCGCCCCGGATATTGGCCATTGCGCCGCGATTGGCGCTGCGCTGGCGCGCATGCACGAAGCGTTGGCAGGTTTTGAGATGACGCGGCCCAACGCACTCGGGCCCGATGGCTGGGAGCGGCTGATCGCGCCGCGCCTGGCGCAGGCGGAGTTTTTGCGCGCGGGCCTCGCGCGCGAGATTGAGCGCGACGTGGCGGTGGTGCGCGCGGCGTGGCCGCAGGATTTGCCGCGCGGGGCGATCCACGCCGATCTGTTTCCCGATAACGCGCTTTTCGTCGGCGATGCGCTTTCCGGCGTGATCGATTTCTATTTCGCGTGCACAGATTTTCTCGCCTACGATTTGGCGGTGTGCCTCAATGCGTGGTGCTTTGAAGACGAGCGCATTTACGACACGGGCCGCGGCGCGGCGATGATCGCGGCTTACGAAGCCGTGCGTCCGCTGACGGAGGCCGAACGCGCCGCCCTGCCCGTGCTGGCGCGCGGCGCGGCGTTGCGCTTCTTCGCCACGCGCCTCACCGATTGGGGCGACACGCCCGAAGGCGCGCTGGTGCGCCCGAAGAACCCGCTGGAATACGCCGATAAGCTCGCTTTTCACCGGCGGGCGAAGGGGGCAGAGGATTACGGAGCGTGATCCTTCCCAAGCCGTCACGTGGGTTTCGCCTACCTCTTTAGCGCGTTGCCCGCGACCCTCATCGGAGCGCTGCTCTTGGCGCGAGCCGACCTGATCCTATCTGGCGCCTTCTTTTTAGGGTGGACTGCAAGCGATCCTGATCGCTTGGTTCATGCGCCGCCCTGATCGCGATCCAGTGCCAATGCAACGGGCGATTCCGACGAACAGTCTGATGACGAGCCGAAAGAACACAATTAACACCGCGCCCATGAGCAATGTGGTGCACATCTGGACCGATGGCGCGTGCAGCGGCAATCCGGGACCGGGCGGCTGGGGGGCGGTGTTGCGCTATGGCGAGACGGAGAAGGAGCTCTCCGGCGCGGAGGCGGCGACCACCAACAACCGCATGGAGCTGATGGCGGCGATCCAAGCGCTGGAAGCGCTGAAGCGGCCGAGCCAGGTGAAGCTGCACACTGATTCCAAATACGTGATGGACGGGCTCACCAAGTGGATTCACGGCTGGAAGAAGAACGGCTGGAAAACCGCCGATAAGAAGCCGGTGAAGAACGAGGACTTGTGGAAGCGGCTGGACGAAGCCAATGGCCGCCATAAGGTCGAGTGGAAATGGGTGAAAGGCCACGCCGACGATGTGATGAACAACCGCGCCGATGAGTTGGCGCGCGGCGCGATCAAGACGCTGCGCTAGGCGCGGCGCACCCGCAGCGTCACGCCGTCGACGCCATCGACAATCACCGCCGCGCCGGCTTCCAACGCATCGCCGCTGCGCGCGCGCCAGATAGTGTCGCCCACTTTCACAGAACCAGAACCGTTGGCGAAATTCTCCACCACGCCGCGCGCGCCCACCAGCGAGGCGGCGCGATCGTTCAGGCTGTTCGCGGGGCCTTCGTTGCGCCAGCGCTTCACCAGCGGCTGGCCGAACAGCGTGAGCACGATCACCAGCGCCGCGAAGGCGGCGAGCTCGACTGTCCAGGGTGTGGGCGCCAGCCAGGCCAACAGCGCCACCACGAAAGCGGCCACCGCCGGCCAGAGCAGGTACATCGTGCCCGTAGCCATTTCGGCGATCAGCAGCACCAGCCCCAGCACCAGCCAGTGCTGCGGCCCCATCGACGAAACCCAAGCGATCAGCGTTTCCATGAACCCAAGGTAGCGATTGCGCGGCGGCGGCGCTAGCGCGTCGGCGGGACGGATGTACGAGGACCGCCGCCAAATGGCCCGGGCGCATCGCCTTGCGCGTTCAACGCGCGCAGCCCCTCAACCAGCCCGGCGAGGCCGGAGAGATCGGCCGGGATGATCACAGTGCGCTGCTGGTTAGAGGTGGCGAGTTCGCCGAAGGCTTCCACGTATTTGAGGCCCAGGAAGTAGCGGATCGCATTCACATCGCCCTTGGAGATGGCTTGCGAGACCATGTCGGTGGCTTTCGCTTCGGCCTCGGCTTCGCGTTCGCGCGCTTCAGCATCGCGGAAAGCGGCTTCGCGGCGGCCTTCGGCCTCAAGGATGGCGGCTTGCTTGGCCCCCTCCGCGCGCAGGATGGCGGCTTGCTTATCGCCTTCGGCTTCCAGGATTTGCGCGCGGCGTTCGCGCTCGGCCTTCATTTGCCGCGCCATCGCTTGCGTGAGATCGGCGGGCGGGGAGAGATCCTTGATCTCGATACGCAGCACTTTGGTGCCCCACGCTTCGGTGGCCGCGTCGATCACGGTGAGCAGTCGTGCGTTGATGCTATCGCGCTGTGAAAGCACTTCGTCTAGATCCATGGAGCCGACCACGGTGCGGATGTTGGTCATGCAGAGGTTCTGAATCGCGAGCACGAGGTTTTCCACCTCGTAGGCGGCTTTGGCGGCGTCGATCACTTGGATGAACACAACCGCATCGACGGAGACGACCGCGTTATCGCGCGTGATCACATCCTGGCGCGGCACGTCGAGCACGGTTTCGATCATCGACAGGCGCCGGCCCACGCGATCGATGAATGGTACGAGAAACGCGATGCCCGGCGCGAGCGTGCGCGTGTATCGGCCGAAGCGCTCGACGGTCCATTGACGGCCCTGCGGCACGAACTTGATGGCGCTGAACAGGATGAACAGCGCAAATAGCGCCAAAACTACAAGAACGACGTCCATTCTCGACCCCTTCCGCCGCTTCTGCGGCGCTCGCCATTCGTTACGCTCAGCTTAATTGGCTCAGCATGTGTTCGGCGCTGGAAACCTTGTATTCACCGCCTTCTTCGACGTTCAAATGAGTTACCACCCCATCCTTGACGATCATTGAATAGCGCTTGGAGCGTTGGCCCATGCCGAACTTTGAAAAGTCGGCGTCGAGGCCGATTTTCTTGGCGAAATCGCCGGAGCCGTCCGCCAACATGAGAATATCGCCTTGGCAGCCCTGATCTTTCGCCCACGCGTTCATGACGAACTGATCGTTCACGGATGTGCAAGCAATCGTATCCACGCCCTTGGCTTTGAGCGCGGCGCCGTGCTCTCGAAAGCTGGGCAGATGCTTGGCGGAGCATGTTGGCGTGAAAGCGCCTGGCACGGCGAACAGCGCAACCGTTTTGCCGGCGAAGATGTCGCTGGTGGTCAATTGCTTGGTTCCGTCCGCCGCGGGCACGGCGAAGGTTGCATCCGGCAGCTTATCGCCAACTTTGATCATGCCTTGTCTCCTCCTTTTGGGCTGCGCCCAATGTAGGGCGCTGCGGGCGGGTATGCGAGCACCCTCTTGCGCCAGGCGCGGCGAAGCACGACGATAGCGCATGGACGAGGCGGACCCCCCTACTCTGGCCGGCAAATTGCTGGTGGCGATGCCCGGCATCGGCGATCCGCGCTTCGATCGGTCCGTGATCCTCATGTGCGCGCACGATTCTGCACACGCCATGGGCGCGAGCCTCAACAAGCCCAAGGATGAACTGACGCTCTCCGACGTTCTGGAGCATCTGGGCATCAGTGCGGAGCCCGACGTGGCGGAGCGCGGCGTGCTCGATGGCGGTCCAGTGAGGCCCGAGCGCGGCTTCGTGCTGCACTCCGAAGATTATAGCGCCCCGGAAGCAACCCAAGACGTGGCGCCTGGCGTGCGCCTGACGGTCACGCGCGAGGTGTTGGAAGCGGTGGCGGGCGAGAACGCGCCCGCGCGCTTTGTGCTGGCGCTGGGATGCGCCGGCTGGGGCGCGGGCCAGCTTGAGGACGAACTCAAGCACAACGCCTGGCTGGTGGTGGATGCCGACGACGCGATCATTTTCGGCGATGCGCACAGCGGCAAATGGGAACGTGCGATCAAGAGCCTGGGTTTCGAGCCAGCGCAGCTGACCGGGGATGCGGGCAGCGCCTAGCCGGCGTTGTTGGTGATGCCGAACAGCAAATGATCGCGCCAATCGCCATTGATCTTGAGATAGGCGCGCGCCACGCCTTCATGAGTGAAGCCCGCTTTCTCCAGCACCCGTCGCGAAGCGAAGTTGTTGGGCTGGCACGCCGCCTCGACGCGATGCAAATCGAGATCATCGAACGCATACATCACCACGGCGCGCACGGCCGCCGTGGTATAGCCTTTGCCGGCATGGCGTTCGCCCGCCCAGTAACCGAGCGAAGCCATCTGCGCCACGCCGCGGCGGATGTTGGAAAGCGTCACGCCGCCAAGGAGCTCATCATCCTCGTCGCGGAACACAAACAACGCATAGGCGCGATCATCACGCGCATCTTCAACATAGCGGCGGAGTTTGTATTTGAACGAACCGCGTGAAAGCTCATCGCTGGCCCAAGTCGGCTCCCAGGGAGCGAGGTAGGCGCGGCTGGCTTCGCGCAGCTCGGCCCAATCGTGATAGTCACGCAATTCCGGCGCGCGGAGGTAAACGCCCTCCCCGTCGATCCGGCGTAAGCCTTCGCTATCCTTCCGCATCATCGCCATGGATCAGGATTTTGCCTGAAACGCGG
>JAEUMU010000005.1 GCA_016791325.1 Hyphomonadaceae bacterium | reverse complement strand
TTATCCCCCATCAGGAAGGCCGCTTTATCACCGCGCTCAGCGCCACCAAGGATTATCTTGTGCGCGCCGAGCGCAGCGAAGCGCTGCCGCGCATCGTGGTGCGCCATCGCGGCGGAGATGAACATGCGATCGCACTGAGCGAGGAGGCGTTCAATCTGGAGCTCGTTAGCGGCTATGAATACGAAACGCCGCTGCAACGCTTCGTCTATGACTCGCCCACCACGCCGATGCAGTGGTTCGACTATGACATGGGCGCGCGCACGCGCACGCTGCGCAAGACGCAGGAAATTCCCTCCGGACACGATCCGGCCGCTTATGTCGCGCGCCGGATCTGGGCGAAGGCCGAAGACGGTAAGCGCGTTCCCATCACGGTGCTGATGAAGCGCGATACGCCGCTGGATGGCTCGGCGCCGCTTTTTCTTTACGGCTATGGCTCCTACGGGATTTCGCTGGATGCGGATTTTTCTATCCGGCGCTTCAGTCTGGTGGATCGCGGCTGGATTTACGCCACCGCGCATGTGCGCGGCGGCGCCGACATGGGCTTCGGCTGGTTCCAGGATGGACGGCGCTTCACCAAGAAAAACACCTTCACCGATTTCATCGCTTGCGCGGAAACGCTGATCGCTGGCGGCTACGGGCGCGCCGGGCGCATCGTGTGCGAAGGCCGCTCCGCCGGGGGGCTGCTCATGGGCGCGATCGCCAATATGCGCCCGGACCTGTGGGCGGGCGTGATCGGCGGCGTGCCGTTCGTGGACGTTCTGAACACGATGAGCGATGCCAGCCTGCCGCTAACGCCGCCGGAATGGCCCGAGTGGGGCAATCCGCTGGAGGATGCGGCGGCTTACGATTACATCGCCAGCTACTGCCCCTACTCCAACATCGAAGCGAAGCCTTATCCCGCCGTGCTCGCCACCGGCGGGCTGACAGACCCGCGCGTGACCTATTGGGAGCCCACCAAATGGGTGGCGAAACTGCGGCCGCACACGACGAGCGGCCAGCCCGTGCTGCTGAAGATGAACATGGGCGCCGGCCATGCCGGAAGCGCTGGCCGCTTTGAGTTCCTGCGCGAGCTGGCCCACGATTACGCGTTCGCGGTGAAGGCGGTTGGCGGCGCGGAAGCGGGCGGCGGGTTTTAGCGGCCTAAGCGTTATTGATGCCAAACCAACGCGCGCGGTGAATGTCCTCGAGATTATCCTCGTAGCCCTCAAGATCGGGGTGGACGAGATTGAGAGAGTTCATGAACACGCTCATGCAGATTGGCGCATCGTTGAGCGCGATCTGCTCGGCCTGCATCATGAGCTGCGCGCGCGCGCGTGCGTCCGGCTCGAAATCCGAACGATGAACCAGCTCATCATAAACGGGGTTTGAGTAACCCGGATAGTTCTGAGGGCCGGTGCGGGTTTCCAGCAGATAGAGATAGTTCTTCGCGTCGTTGTAATCGGCGATCCAGCCGCCGTCGCCGATGTCAAAATTCTTGGCGCGCAGATTGGCGTAGTGAACCTGCGTTTCGACGCCGCGCAATTCCACCGTCACCCATGGCGCGATGGACGACCAATCGTTCTGCGCCACAACGGCGACGCGCGGGTTATCCGAGGTATTGCGGTGCGAGAAGGCGAAGCGCAGCGGATTGTTGGGGCCGTAGCCGGCTTCGCGCAGCAATTGCTCGGCGCGGCGTTTACGCTCGGCCATGGGCAGATCGGCCCATTGGTAGCGCGCGGTGCTGGGATAATCGGCGATGCCGGGCGGCACGAAGCTGTAAGCCGCGCGCTCGCCGGTGCGGTAGATGTTGTTGGCCACGAAATCGCGGTCGTAAGCCATGGTGATGGCTTGTCGCACGCGCAGATCGTTGAAAGGCGGGCGCGTCATGTTGAAGGAGAAATAGTTGCAGGTCAGGAAGGGCGATACGCGCACGAACCCTGGCAAGGCGCGGCGCAGATCCTCGACCTGATTGGAGGGAAAACGCGTGCTCCAGCCCGCCTCGCCGCTCATCACCTTGCGCGCGGCGGCGTTCACATCGTTGGAGGGGTAAAAATAAAGGTGCTCAAGGGCGACGTTTTCGGCGTCGTAAAAGCGCGGATTCTTCTCCAGGTGAACGATGTAGTTCGACCACCAGCGCACAAGCGTATAGGCGCCGTTGGTGGCGATGTGCTCGGGCTTCACCCAATCATCGCCGTAACGCTCATTCAGATGCTTCGGGACCGGATAGGCCGTGTAGTGCTTGAGCAACTGCGGCAGGTACGGCGCGGGATGTTCGAGGCGAATCTCAAGAGTGAGATCGTCGAGGGCGGTGACGCCGACTTGGGAGGGATCCATCTCGCCGGCGTTGACGGCCTGGGCGTTGAGGATGGGGTAGAGAATGGCGGCGTATTCGGCCAGCGTTTCGGGATTGAGGATGCGCTTGAAGGCGAACTCGAAATCATGCGCGTCGCACGGCTCGCCATCGGACCAGAAGGCGCGGCGCAGGTAGAACGTCCAGGTGCGGCCGTCTTCGCTGGTCTCCCAGCGTTCGGCCATGCCGGGCGCCGGGCGCGCGTGGCGATCCTCGGTGGTGAGGCCCAAAAACATGTTGCCGATGATATTGTTCTCCCACTGGCCGGAGGCCTTGTGGGGATCGAGCGAAAGCGGTTCGCCCTGATTGGCGATATCGAGGCTGCGGCGAGCTTTATCGAACCCGACGACGCGCGCATTGGCGCAGGCGCCGAGGCTGGCGGCGACGCCGACCCCTGCGGCGCCCGTCAGAAGGCGGCGGCGATCGGTCCAGATGGGCATGGGTGCACTCCGAGGGGCGGGCGGCGGACAGGCCGGGCTGACAACAATTCAGCGGCCAGTCTAAGATGATCCGGTAAACGAAGGGAGCCCCTCATCCATGCGCCCAATTCTCCTCGGCATGCTGTTCGTCGCATTGGCGACCCCGGCCGTCGCACAGCAGCCGGCCCAGGCGCCTGGCGTGCTGGAACAGGTCTATGCATGCGCCACTGTGGGCGAAGAAGCCGCGCGCCTGCGCTGCTATGATGACGCGGTGGGCCGCCTGCGCGCCGCGCAAACCAGCGGCGAACTTGTGGCCGTAGACCGGGGCCAGGTGCAGCAGATCGAGCGGGAATCGTTCGGCTTCTCCCTCCCCAGCCTGCCCCGCATCTTCCAGCGCACCGAAACGCCAGGCGCCGAACCGGAGCGCACCGAGAGCCTGACGGCGCAAGTTTCCGGCGTGCGCCAGCGCAACACCGGCATTTACGTGATCACGCTGGCCAATGGGCAGGTTTGGGAACAGACCGACCAATTGCCGCCGCGGCGCCTGCGCGCGGGCGATACGGTAGAGATTCGCCGCGCCACGTTCGGCAGCTACTTGCTGCATTACGACCGCGGCCCGGCCGTGCGCGTGCGCCGCATCGAATAGCGGCGCTTAGCGCTCTTTCGGATCCAGCGCGTCGCGCAGGCCATCGCCCAGGAAGTTGAGCGCCAAGAGCGTGACCAGCATCGTCACGGCCGGGGCGATCAACATCCAGGGCGCGTTGATCATCTGGCGCGCGCCATCGGAAATCAGCCGCCCGAGCGACGTCAGCGGTTCCTGCACGCCCAGACCGATGAACGACAGGAAACTCTCGGCCAGGATGATGACAGGGATGTTGAGGGTGGCGAACACCACCACCGGGCCCAGCACATTGGGCACGATGTGGCGGAACACGATCTCGATGGGCCGCGCCCCGGATGCACGCGCCGCTTCGACGAATTCCTTCTTGCGCAAGGCGATCGTTTGTCCGCGCACGATGCGCGCCATGGTGAGCCATTCGACTGCGCCGATGGCCATGAAAATCAGCATCAGCTTGAGGTAGGGATCGGGCGTATCGATCAGCGTCATCAGCACGATGACGAAAAACACAAACGGGATCGCATATAGCACATCGACAAGGCGCATCATGATGTCGTCGATCACGCCGCCGAAGAATCCGGCAATGGCGCCCCACGTGACGCCGATGGTGATGGCGACGAACGTGGCCGCGAGACCCACGAGCAATGAGATGCGCAGTCCGAACAGAATACGCGCGACCATATCGCGCCCTTCGGTGTCGGTACCGAACCAGTGCATGTTGTCAAACGTGGGAGCAATGCCGACACGATCGCGGAAGATGGCGTCGTAGGGATGCACCCACAGCATCGGGCCGAACACGGCCAGCAACGCCAGAATAGCCACCACGTAAAGGCTGGTGACGGCGGCCGGGTTGCGCATGAGCCGGCGAACGGCGTCTTCCCAGAGCGAGCGGCCCTTGATCGCCTGCGGGGGCGGCGCGTCGTCAATAAGCAGATCGCTCATGCGGTGCGGGCCCTCGGATCAAGCACGCGGTACATCAGATCCGCGGCGAGGTTGAGCAGGATGATCAGAAACGAGTAGATCAGCACGACGCCCATAACGAGCGTGTAGTCGCGCTGCTGGGCGGCGAGCACGAACTGCTTGCCGATGCCGGGCAGCTGAAACACGGTTTCGATCACGAACGAGCCAGCCATCACGCCCGCAAGCGCGGGGCCGACATAAGACACCACCGGCAGCAGCGCGATCGGCAAGGCATGGCGCCAGATCACTTGAAATTCCGGCAGACCCTTGGCGCGGGCGGTGCGGATGGCGTTGGAGCGCAGCGCTTCGATCATCGAGGCGCGCATCAGCCGCGAAATAATGGCGATCAGCGGCAGCGACAGCGTAATAATAGGCAAAATCAGGTACGCGAGCCCGAACTCATCCCTATGCAGCCCCTGGCTGGGCAATAAGCCCCATTGCACGCCGAAGAAGAGCTGCATGATCGGCCCCACCACAAGGGGCGGCAAACACACCCCCGCAATGGCGAGCGCCATGACTGCATAATCCTGTAATCGGTTCTGCCTGAGCGCGGCCATGACGCCGAGCCCGCCGCCCACAAGCAGCGCCAGCGCCATCGCGCCGAGGCCCAGAATCGCGCTCGTCGGCGCGCCTTCGGCGATAATTTCGATGACGGTCTTATCTTTATAGGTCATCGAGGGGCCGAAATCGCCGACCACGAGCCCGCCAAGGTAGCGCGCAAGCTGCTCCTGAATCGGCAGATCTAGCCCGTATTTCGCGACGAGGCGCCGTTCGATTTCTGGCGGCATTTGCCGCTCTTTGGTGAACGGCCCGCCTGGCGCGGCCTGCATCAGAACGAAGGCGGCGGCGACAATTGCGAGCAAAGTCGGGATCGCGACGAGAAGCCGGCGAACGGCAAGAGCGAGCATCCCAACGTCCCAAACTGCGCCGAAGCGGCCATCGAAGCGGGCGCAACCTTGCTTCCTTGGCAAGCCATGTCAACGTGGCGGCGCCATGACCGAGTTCCGACAAGTGACGCCCGCGTTCGCGGTGGCAGGACAGATTTCGACGGATGACGTCGCCCGTGCGGCGGCTGAAGGCTTCCGCACCATCCTCAACAACCGGCCTGAACACGAAAGCCCCGACCAGCCCTCGGGCGACGAAATTGCCGCAGCCGCGCGGGCCCATGGCCTGACCTATCGCGCAGCGCCGTTCCAAGGCCCGCCCCCGCCGGCAATTGTGGCGGAGACCGCCACAATTCTAGAAGAGGCGCCCGGACCTGTTTTGGCCTATTGCCGAACGGGAACCCGCTCAATTATGGCGTGGGCGATGGCGCAAGCGCTGGAAGGCGCGCTCCGGCCAGACGAGATCATCGCGGCGGCGGCGAAGGCAGGTTACGATTTAAGTGGGGCGCGGGGGGCGCTGGCAGGCTTGGCGCCAAGGGCTTAATGCAGCACAGCGGGCGCGGCGAGCACCCATATTAACTTCAGCATGATGATCAGCGACAAGGCGAGCACCACAGTGCGGACGCGATCTAATGCGAACAGACAGAGGGCGAAGGCGTTGGCCATGAAACGCATGCAAGCAAGCATCGGGCCGCTCGGAGGTTAACGGCGCATGGCGATTGAGACGTCCTCGCGCGTGTTCCAGACCTCGGGACGGGTTTGGCTGCGGGATTTCGAGTTCGGCCTGACCGGACTGACGGTGCGCAAAACCGGCGCGCGCGTGCCCTACTCGCCTTCCGTGCTGGCGGATGTGACGGCGTGGTTCCGCTTCTTCTTCTCTTGGCGCTCGACCCCTCCGATCGGGGAGCGCTTCACCATCGCCTTCACGCCAGAGCGCGCGCGGCCTTGGTATCTGGTGCGCGCGGTGGCGCATGTCGCGGGCGGCGTGCTGGCCAAGACGCTCAGCGACGCCGATGTGGTGATGCAGTTCGAGGACGCCACCATCTCGCCGAACGCGGCGCCGACCAATCTCAAGCCCGGCGCCAAACTGATCAATTTCAACTGCACCGACATCAGCAAGTCGCGGGTGGCGGCGGCTTCGGAAGCGGCGTTCGGCACGCCGCTGGCGGTGGACCCCGAACGCTACGTGGGTCCGGCGGTGGAGAAGTCGCAAATCAACGCCGCCCACGACGGCCATATCGTTCAATGCCCTACCCCGGCGCTGCCGGGGCGCGCTTACCAACGCGTGATCGACAACCGCGCGCTCGACCCAGACCTGGTGGAAGATCTGCGCACCTCCACTTTGGGCGGCAAGCCGATCGTTGTTTTCATCAAGCGCCGCCCTGTAACCAAACGCTTCCAGAATACGAATGTACAGGTGGAAATGCGGGCGCCGGAGCAAGTGTTCACGGCCCAGGAGATCGAGCAGATCAGCGCGTTCACGCGCGAGATCGGCCTGGACTGGGGCGGCGTGGATGTGCTGCGCGACCGCAATGACGGGAAGCTTTACATCGTGGACGCCAACAAGACCGACATGGGCCCGCCGATCGCGCTCAACCTCGCCGACAAAATGCGCGCCACATTCATTCTGGCGCGCGCCTTCCGCGCCCACATCGCCAAGAGCTAGGCGGCATGGCGCAAACGCCAATTCCGTTCGTCAGGGATATGGAGTTCGATTACGGCGCGCCGCAGCAGGTCAGCCCGCTGATCCGGCGCGTGGTGGCGAATAATCCAGGGCCGTTCACCTTTCGCGGCACCGGCGTTTACATCGTCGGCCAAGGCGAAGTGGCGGTGATCGATCCAGGCCCTGATGATCAGGCCCATATTGAGGCGCTGCTGGCCGCAGTGGCGGGAGAGCGCGTGACGCACATCCTTGTCACCCACGGCCACGCCGATCACAGCCCTGCCGCGCGCCCGCTGGCGGCGCGCACTGGCGCCACAATCTACGCCTCGAAGCTACCGGTGCGAAAAACCGAAGCGGACGTGCGTATGGAAGCCGGCGACGACACTTCGTTCCGCCCGGATGTCGGTTTGGACGATGGCGCACGCTTGAGCGGGGCCGGCTGGACGCTCGAAGCGGTAACGACGCCGGGCCACACCTCCAACCACCTAGCGTTCGCGCTGTTGGAGGAAAACGCGCTCTTTTCGGGCGACCACATCATGGGGTGGTCAACCACAGTGATCTCGCCGCCAGACGGCGATATGGACGATTACCTCGACAGCCTTGAGAAAGTGCGCGCGCGCGATTTTGACACGCTGTGGCCGACGCACGGGCCGCCAGTGCGCGCGGTGCGCCCGTTCCTAGACGCCTATATCGCCCATCGGCTGGCGCGCGAGGCGCAGATTTTAGCGCGCCTGGAGGCCGGCGATGCGCGCATTCCCGACATGGTGCGTGTGATGTATGCGGATGTGGACGCGCGCCTGCACCCGGCCGCCTGCCATTCCGTGCTGGGCCACATGATCCGCCTGGTGAAGCGTGGGCGCGTCGCCAGCGATGGGCCGCCCGGCGTAGGGAGCGCGTATCGCCTGACCGGCTGACCCGCGGCGATGTGACATTTTCAGACGCGCGGGCGACTAATCGCCCAGAATGACCGCTCTCGCCCCTCCCGCCACAGCGCCAGACGCTGGACGCAGCGAAGAGCAGCGCTTCCTGGCGTTTCTGGAGAGCCAGCAACGCATCCTCTACAAGATCGCTTACATCTATTGCCGCGACGCAGAGGAGCGGCGCGACTTGATGCAGGAGATGGCCATCCATCTCTGGCGGGCCTATCCGAGCTTTGAAGGCCGCTCTGCGCCGACGACATGGACGTATCGCGTGGCCGTTAATGTCGCGATTTCGTATCGGCGCGGGCAAGGCCGGCGCCTGCGCGAAACGCTTCCGCTCGATTTCGCCACCGACGTCGCCGATCAAGCTTTCGCGCCGCCAAACGAACAGACCCAGCGCCTGCATGCGCTGATCGAGACGCTGGACGAAATGAGCCGCGCGCTGGTGCTGCTTTACCTTGAAGGCTTCGATCACGGGGAAATCGCAGCGCTGCTGGGCATATCGGCCAGCAATGTCAGCACGCGCCTCAACCGCATCAAAGCAAAGCTTCAAGCCGAACACGATCTTATCAAGGATGACGCACCATGACGCTTGACGATATTCGCAACGAATGGCGCGCGCGCGATGAGGCGCTGCAAGCCAAGCTTGCCCAGCAGAGCGCGATGCTGCGCGATGCGATGATTGAGCGGCATCTGGAAAAGCTGCGCCGCCAGGGCGCGATGAGCCCTTTTTCAATGGCGGTTTGGATCGCCTTCATGGCGTGCTTCGGCCTGTTTCTCGCCGCCAATTGGGGGCGCTGGGAGTTCTTCTTTCCCGCGCTGCTGCTGCAAATCTGGACCGTTGCGATGGGCGCGCTCACGTTCATCGAGCATGAGCGGCTGCGCAGCGTGGATCTGAGCGCGCCGGTGCTCGAAATTCAAAGGCGGCTTGCGGCGTTAGAGGCAGAGCGCGCACGCGCTTTCCAATGGGCGTTCCTGACTGGGCAGGTGCTGTGGTGGATTCCGTTCACGATCATCTTGTTCTGGGGGCTGTTCGGTGTGGACCTTTACCGGCTCTCGCCGTTCATGACGCAATTCATCGCGGTGAACGTAGCAGTGGGGCTGGCGGCAATCCCGATTTTGCTCTGGCTTTCGCGGGTGTTTGGGCCGCGGCTTGCGCGCGCCAAGCGCGGGCGCGCGCTCCTTGGCAGCGTGACCGGGCGGGACTTGGCGCAAGCACGCGCCTTCGCCGAGCGGCTGGCGCAGTTTGTGGCGAAAGCCTAGAGCGAGCGCGCCCTATTCCGCCGCCTGCGCCGTGGGCAGTTTGTAATCCTTGAAGGTTTCGCGCAGCGCCAGCTTGTTGATCTTGCCGGTGGCGCCGAGGGGAATTTTCTCCACCAGCACGACATCATCCGGCGTCCACCATTTGGCGATCTTGCCTTCGAGGAATTTCAATAATTGTTCGCGCGTGGGGCTGGCGCCGGGTTGCGGCTCGATAATGAGCAGCGGGCGCTCGTCCCACTTAGGATGGGCGATGCCGATGACAGCGGCGTTGGCCACACCGGGCGCGCCCACGGCGATGTTCTCAATATCGATGGAGCTGATCCACTCGCCGCCGGATTTGATCACATCCTTGGCGCGGTCGGTTATTTGCATCAGGCCCAGTTCGTCGATGGTGGCGACATCGCCGGTATCGAAGAAGCCACACGGCTCAAGGCATTCGCCCTTCTCGTTCTTGGCGCCGGCGCTCTTGAAATAGGCGCGCGCGATGGCGGGCCCGCGCACCAGCAGGCGGCCAAACGATTTGCCGTCATGGGGTTTCAGATTGCCTTCATCGTCGACCACCTTCATCTCGACGGTGAACGGCACCCGCCCCTGTTTCAGTTTCGCCTTGATCTGAGTTTCATGATCGGCGGCGTAATGCTCGGGCAGCAATTTGCCGAGCGTGCCCATCGGGCTCATCTCGGTCATGCCCCAGCCGTGAATCACCTCGACGCCGTAATCTTCCTCGAACGCGCGCAGCACCGCTTCGGGCACGGCCGAACCGCCGATAACCACGCGCTTCAGCGTGGTGGGGCGCAGCTTGTTTTCACGCAGGAAGGCCAGCAAACCCAGCCAAACCGTAGGCACGGCGGCGGTGAATGTAACCTTCTCGCTTTCGAGGTTCTCATACACGCTTGGCCCATCGAGCTTGGCGCCGGGCATGACAAGCTTTGCGCCGCACATCGGCGCCACGAAGCTGATGGCCCAGGCGTTGGCGTGGAACATCGGCACGATCGGCATCACGACGTCGCTGGCGCCGGCGCCGAACACGTCGGTCTGGTTGGCGGCCAGCGCGTGCAGCACGTTGGAGCGGTGCGAATAGAGCACGCCCTTGGGATCGCCGGTGGTGCCGGAAGTGTAGCAAAGGCCGGCTGCTGTGTTTTCATCGAAGCCGCCCCAGGCCGCTTCCTGGGCATGGCCGGCGATGAAATCCTCGTAGGCGATCAGGTTGGGGATTTCGACCGCGGGCAGATGCTCACGATCGGTGAGCGCGATCCAGCCCTCCACTTGCGGCAGCTTCGCCGCGATGGCGGCGACGATCGGCGCGAAGGTGATGTCGAAAAAGATCAGCTTGTCTTCAGCGTGGTTGGCGATCCAGGCGATCTGATCGGGAAAGAGGCGCGGGTTCAGCGTATGCAGCACCGCACCGATGCCCATGGCCCCATACCAGACCTCAAGGTGGCGTTCGGTATTCCAAGCCAGGGTGGCGACGCGATCACCGGGGCGCACGCCGCGTTCCCGCAGCGCATTGGAGACCTGCTTGGCGCGCCGCCAGACGGTGCCATAATTGCTGCGCGAGAGCGCGCCGGTTTCCACGCTGCGGGTGACGATCTCGCGGCGCGGGAAATTCTGCTTGGCGTGATCAAGCACTTTATCGACCGTCAGCGGCCAATCCTGCATCAAACCAAACATGCGCGGGCCTCCCGATAGTATTCTTGACTGTTGTTGGCGATGTTAACGCGAAGGCGCCCGCGCGCGCAAATTGAACGCCGCTTTACCTGAGCGGCGCCCCCGCCAAATTCACGGATAGAGCCGCTCGCGCGACCAAGGCGCATCCGCGCCCTCGCGGCGAAACACCAGCCGGTCATGGAGGCGGAACGGGCGATCGCGCCAGAACTCAAGGGACAACGGGATCAACCGGTAGCCGCGCCAATGCGCCGGGCGCGGCACTTCGCCCAGGCCGAACTTGGCGGCGAACTCAGCGATACGCTTCTCCAGCGCGCGGCGATCTTCGAGCGGGCGCGATTGCTGGGAGGCCCAGGCGCCGATCCGCGCGCCGCGATCGCGTGTGGCGAAATAGGCGTCGGCCTCGGCTTCACCGACGGCGGCGATGACGCCACGCACGCGCACCTGACGGCGCAGGCTCTTCCAATGGAAGCACAGCGCCGCGCGCGGATTGGCTTCCAATTGGGCGCCCTTGGCGCTTTCGGCGTTGGTGTAAAACACAAAGCCGCTATCGACGCCCTTCAGCAGCACCATGCGCACATCGGGAAAGCCATCGGCGTCAGCGGTGGCCAGCGCCATGCCGTTGGGATCGTTCGGCTCCTTCTGTTTGGCTTCCTGCAGCCAGCGCGCGAACAGGGCGAACGGCTCGCTTTCGGCAAGCAGCGCCGCATCGTCGGGCGGCGGCTGGCCGGTGGGATCGTAGCGGGGCGATGGCGGGATGAGGTCTTCGCCGGACACGTTTACTGCTCCAGTTGTGCGCCTCGGCGATATAGGCGAACAAGCGGGGTATGTCCCACAACACGTTCGGCCACCTCTTCCGCGTCACCACCTGGGGCGAAAGCCATGGGCCGGCGCTGGGCTGTGTGGTGGACGGCTGCCCGCCGGGGCTGCCGCTTTCGGCGGCGGACATCCAGTTCTGGCTGAACCGGCGCGCGCCAGGCACCAGCCGGTTCGTCACCCAGCGGCGCGAGCCAGATGAAGTCAAAATCCTCTCCGGCGTGTTCGAGGATGACCGCACGGGCGGGCCGCTGACGACTGGAACGCCGATTTCGCTGCTGATCGAAAATGTGGACCAGCGCAGCAAGGACTATGGCCCCATCCGCGATCAGTACCGGCCCGGCCACGCCGATTACGTCTACGACGCGAAATACGGGCTACGGGATTATCGCGGCGGCGGGCGTTCCTCAGCACGCGAAACCGCCGCGCGGGTGGCGGCAGGCGCAGTGGCGCGGCAAGTGCTGGGTGCGGAGGTGAGCATCCGTGCGGCGGTGGTGCAGATCGGCGCCGCCGGGATCGACCGGGCGCGCTGGGATTGGGCGGAGACGGAGAACAATCCGTTCTGGTGCCCGGACCCACAAACAGCGAAGGCTTGGGAGCTGATGCTGGACGATACGCGCAAGGCGGGCTCCTCCCTCGGTGCGATTGTGGAAGTGGAAGCAACCGGTGTTCCCGCCGGCTGGGGCGCGCCGATTTATGGCAAGCTCGACGCAGAACTGGCGGGCGCGCTGATGAGCATCAACGCCGTGAAAGGCGTGGAGATCGGCGCGGGCTTTGCG
>JAEUMU010000244.1 GCA_016791325.1 Hyphomonadaceae bacterium | reverse complement strand
TGCCGCCGCACTCTCTAGTGTTGACCTATATCGGCGCGGCGCTGCTGTGGGTGGGCTGGTTCGGCTTTAACGCCGGTTCAGCCGGCGCCGCCAACGGCCTGGCCGGTTTGGCGACCATCAACACACTGCTGGCAACCGCCGCAGCTGGCTTCAGCTGGATCCTGACCGAGTGGATCACTAAGGGCAAGGCGAGCGGCCTGGGCCTCGCCTCCGGGGTCATCGCTGGCCTTGTCGCCATCACGCCGGCGGCCGGCTTCGTCGGTCCGATCGGCGCCATCATTCTCGGCCTGATCGCCTCGCCGATTTGCGTGGTGTTCTGCGCCGGAATCAAAGGCATGCTCAATTACGACGACGCCTACGATGTGTTTGGCATTCACGGCGTGGCGGGCATTATCGGCGCCATCGGCACGGGCGTGCTGACGGCGCCGCAGTTCGGCGGCACTGCCGGATGGGGCCTTGAAGAAGGCCAAACCTACGATCTCGTCGGCCAAACCATCACGCAAACCGTCGCGGTGGGCGTCTCCATTGTCTGGGTCGCGGTGGCGACGGCGATTGTGTTCGTGGTGATGAAGCTGGTTGGCCTGCGGGTTTCGAAGGAAACTGAGCAGGAAGGCCTCGACATTAACGCGCACGGCGAGGCGGCTTACCACTCGTAGGCCCCTGGGGGCGGCGCGATCCGCGATCTTGCGCGCCGTCCCCCAGTGCGGTTTTGGCGAGGCGCCGCACGCTTTTCGCACTGTCTCTCCCTGTGACTGGGGCGTGGTTCGAGAACGGACCACGCCCCTTTTCTGCACAGTCGTCGGGAGGCGCCATTTCGGCCCCGGCTCGTTTCAGCTTCGCACCGCAATTTTTACCTGAATTAACGCGGGCTTTCCGCTTACCGCATGAATGCGCCGGTAACCCTGTTCGGCGCCGAATCTTCACCGCTCGTTTACCGGGAAAGCCAACAGTCCGGGCTCAAACGCGGCAGAGCGAGCGCGCCAACTTTCATGACTGACGACGCCTTCACCCAAGGGGGGAGAACCCCCTCGTTCAGCTCTTCCGCAGCCGGCAGGCTGGCGCTCAAGCGCGCCGCGGTTTCTGTGGGCGCGGCGATCTTCGGCGCCTACGGGCTTGGCGCCGTGCTGACCTACTCGCCGGAAGATCCCTCCCTCAACGTCGCCGCGGACGGCCCGGCGCACAATTTGTTCGGCGGCCCAGGTGCGCTTCTCGCGGATCTCGCGGTGCAGCTTCTGGGCGCAGCGGCGCCGCTCGCGTTCGGCGCCGTTCTCGCTGCGGGCGCACTGCGCATTGCGCGCCGGCAATTGGTCGCGCGCATCAACGGACGACGCATTGGCGTCGCAGCGCTTGGCGTGTTGCTGCTCGCCGCCGCCGCCACCACCATTCCCACGCCTGACGGCTGGCCGCTTGCGACCGGCTTCGGCGGCATGCTTGGCGACGGCTTGGCAGGTTTCGTCTCGGGCCTTGCCTCGATGCCAGGCCTGCCGTTCCCGCATGTGCTGACAGGGTTGCTGTGCGCCATCGGCGGCGTGCTCGCCGTAGGATGGGCGTTCCAGGTTCGCCCGGAGGACGTGCGCACGGCTGCCGCCATCGCCCGCCGCGCCGCGACTGGCGCAGGCGCCGGCGCCCAGCGCGCCATCGGCTACGTCTCGGAGAAGACGCGGCGTGAACCGGAGGAAGAGGAAACGCACCATCGTCCGCTGCCGCCGCGCGCCGAGCGCCCGGCCGAGCGCCCCGCGCGCCCTGCGCCGGTGATGCGCGATCGCGCCCCCGAACGCGAAGCGCCCGCCCCCCGCCGCGAAGCGCGCGCGCCGCAACCGCCGCGCCCGGCGAAAAAGGAAAAGCAACATCCATCGCAGCTGTTTGGCCGCGACTTCGATCTGCCGGACACCGATCTGTTGGCCACGCCCAAGCAGCGCATCACGCAAACCGATGCGCAAACACTGCACGCGATGAGCCGCCAGTTAGAAACCGTGCTCGCTGATTTCGGCGTGCAGGGCGAGGTGCTCTCTGCGCGCCCCGGCCCTGTCGTTACACTGTTCGAGTTCGAGCCTGCGGCGGGCGTAAAGTCATCGCGCGTTATCGGCCTTTCCGATGACATCGCCCGCACGATGAACGCCACCGCGGCGCGCGTGGCAGTCATCCCCGGCCGCAACGCCATCGGCATCGAACTACCGAACGCGAAGCGCGAAACCGTCTATCTGCAGACGCTCCTGAATTCCGCCTCTTTCGCCGGCACGCAGGGCGATCTGCCGCTGGCTCTGGGCGAAACCATCGAAGGCGATCCCTTCGCCGCCGATCTTACCAAGATGCCCCACCTGCTCATCGCCGGCACCACTGGCTCGGGCAAATCGGTCGGCATCAACGCCATGATCCTCTCGCTGCTCTACCGCCACAGCCCGGACGAGTGCCGTTTCATCATGATCGACCCCAAGATGCTGGAGCTCAGCGTCTATGAGGGCATCCCGCATCTGCTGCATCCCGTCGTGACCGATCCGAAGAAAGCCGTCGTCGCGCTGAAATGGACTGTGCGCGAGATGGAGGATCGCTACCGGCGAATGTCCAAGCTCGGCGTGCGCAACATCACCGGCTACAATGATCGCGTCCGCGAAGCGCTTGAGCGCGGCGAGCGCCTGGAGCGCACCGTGCATGCCGGCTTCGACCCCACCAGCGGCGAGCCGATTTACGAAACCCGCGAGCTGCCGCTTGAGCCTATGCCCTACATCGTCGTCGTCATCGACGAGATGGCCGATCTGATGATTACTGCCGGCAAGGAAATCGAAGCCGCCGTGCAGCGGCTGGCGCAAATGGCGCGCGCCGCTGGCATCCACGTCATCATGGCGACGCAGCGCCCGAGCGTCGACGTCATCACCGGCACCATCAAAGCCAACTTCCCGACGCGCATTTCCTACCAGGTCACATCCAAGATCGATTCCCGCACCATTCTTGGCGAACAAGGCGCCGAACAATTGCTCGGCCAAGGCGACTTGTTGTTCATGGCCGGCGGCGGGCGCATCCGCCGCCTTCACGGCCCCTACGTGACCGACGCCGAGGTGGAGCGCGTGGTCGACATGCTGAAGGCCCAAGGCGCGCCGCAATATCGCCAGGACGTGACCGAGGAGCCGAACGAAAACGGCGCCGACGACAATCCCGAACTGTTCGATGGCGAAGGCTCGGACGGCGACTTGTTCGACCGCGCCGTAGAAATCGTCCGCCGCGACCGCAAAGCCAGCACCAGCTATCTGCAGCGCCGGCTCAGCATCGGCTACAATCGCGCCGCCACGCTGATAGAGAAAATGGAAAAGGCCGGGATAATCTCCGAAGCCAACGCGGCCGGTAAGCGCGACATCCTGGTTGATGTAGCGGATGAGGATTAGGCCTCCGCTGAATCACGTTCCGCAGGCGCGATTTTTCTCGTCCTGACACGCGTTTGGTCAACGCGAATTAGCATTGCTTGCGGGAAAGTTTGCAAACCAATGCGCGTCATGGTGCGCGGCTGTGCGCATCCCGTCGGCTGTCCGTCATGCTCAAGCGCGCGCCCGCGTGCGCCGCCGCGCGCCGTGCGCGCCGGCTACTGTCATCGCGCTGCACCCGCGCGCCGAGGAGCCGCCGTTCGATCCCCCCGATGCGACTGAGATCGAAGCCATGGGCGCGGCGCCAGAGCCTGCGGAAGAACTCCCGTTCGATCCGCCGGAGGCCGATGACGATATCTTCCGCCCCTATGCGCAGCGTGAGCCCGAACCCGAGCCCCCGCCTCTGCCCACCTTCGCCTGCGCCCCACCGCCGCCCACGGCAAAGGACGCGCCACCGCTGCCCGCAATCGAAATTTTCGCCGCCTGGGACCGTCCCGCCGCCCAGTCCGTGTTCGAGCAGCTCGCGGTCGATCCGCGCTTCGCCCGCGCACGCTTGCGCATCTCTCGCGGCGGGCTCGACGCCGCCGCAGCCTATTGCCGCGCCGCGCCCCGGCCCGCCCTCATCCTGGCTGACACCACGCTTCACGGCGCAAATCTGCTCGCCGCCATTCAACGGCTCTCCGGCGCTATCGCCGCCGGCGTCAAGGTGGTTATCCTCGGCGCCGTCAATGACGTGACGCTGCTGCGCGATTTGGCGGCGCGCGGGGTGAACGAATATCTGGTGACGCCAGTGTCGGCGGACGATCTCGCCGCCTCGCTGTGCGCCCTCTTCGCGGAAGCGGAGGTTGCGCGCACCATCGCCGTCATCGGCGCGCGCGGGGGCGTGGGCGCTTCAAGTTTGGCGCGCAACCTCGCCTGGTCCATCGCCGAGCGCCAAGACGCCGCCACCATCCTCGCCGATCTTGATATTTGCTTCGGCGATGCAGGGATTGGCTTCAACCTGCAGCCGCCGTTGGCGCAGTCCGCCGAGGCCGCGCCCGCGCTCGCGCGCCTCACCGCCAATCTCGAGATCCTGCACGCTCCGCCGACCCCGGCGCTGGCGGATGGGTTCGACCAAGCGGGCCTCGACTCCCTGATCGCGCGGCTGCGCCGCGCCAGCGCGTTTTCAGTGCTCGACCTCCCGCATCTTTGGACGCCCTGGGTGCGCGCGGCGTTGATCGCCGCCGACGAGGTGGTGCTTGTCGCGGGCGCAGATCTGGCCAGCTTGCGCAACGCCGACAACCTGTTGAAGCAATTGCAGGCTGATCGCCCCGGCAAGGCTGCGGCGCACATCGTCCTCTCGATGACTGGCATGCCCAAGCGGCCGGAGATTTCGCTCAAGGACTTTGTCCAGGCGCTGAAGGCTGAGCCCGCGGCCACGCTGCCGTTCGATCCTGCTCTGTTTGGCGCTGCCACGATGAAAGGCGCCGCCATCGGCGCCGTTGCTCCCGACACGAAAATCGCGCGCGACATCGATACCCTCGCCAGCCGCCTTACTGGGCGCGGCTTGGCGGCGCCAATGCCGGGCCGCGGGCGGGCGGCGCCGCCCACCACGCCGCTTGATCTCAAGCTTGAGAACGCAACACCACCTGAGGCGCAGTATCTGGCCGCTGCGCGCGCCGCCGCACGCGCGTCGACGCCCGCCGAGCCTGCGCCCCGGCAGCGCCGCCTGCGGCGCAAATCGACCGGGCTGGTGCGCCGTATCGCGGCGCTGATCACGCTTCTTTTCGCCAGTATCTGGTGGCTCCAGATCGAAAGGCAGGGCGCATCCGCCGCCGAGCCAGAGCGCTCGGCAAACGCTGCCAGCGAGAGCTCCCAACTGGAGCGCTTCAGCGCCGCACTTGACGCGCTCGCCGCGGGCCGCAGTGAAGCAGGCGCCGCTGCTTTGCGGGCGTTGGCGGAAGAAGGGTATGTCGCCGCCTATCATCGCCTGGCCAAGCTCTACGAAAGCGGCCGCGGCGTAGAGGCCAATCTGACGCGCGCGCGGCACTGGACCCAACGCGCCGCTGAAGCCGGCGATGCGCGCGCCATGCATGATCTAGGCGTATATTTCGCAAGCGGCGAAGGAGGCGTGCGAGATGACGCCGCCGCGTTTCTGTGGTTCCGCCGCGCCGCGGAGCGGGGCGTCACCGACAGCCAATATAATCTCGGCGTGCTCTACCAAACCGGCCGGGGCGTCAGCGCCGACGCCGCAGAGGCATTATTTTGGTTCGTGCTGGCGGCGCGGAGCGGGGATACGGGCGCGGCGGCGCACGCCGAAGAGCTCGCCACCACGCTAACGCCGATGCAGGTGGAGCAGGCGCGCTTCCGCGCTGAATCCTTCCGTACCCAAACGGCGGCCCGCTAACGCCTACTCGATCTCCCAATCGAGTTCGCCGCGCAAATCTTCCGGCACGCGCTCGCATAGCGCCGTGTGCAAGCCGTTTTGCGAGGAGTTGCGCGGCGCGCGGAATACATATTCGAGCTTGCGTTTGGAGAATGACTTGTTTTCGCTGATGATGGTGCAGCCCAGTTCGCCGAGAACGCGGCGATACGCCTCCGCAGCTTGCTTCACTTGATCCTTAGGCACTTCGTGGACTTCCACCTGACACACAGGGTGGCCATCGAAAATGTAGATCAGCAGCCATGCGAATAGCGTGGCGATCACCGCAAAGTGCGGCAGGTTGAGCCCCGCGATCAGGCCTACCAGCGTAACGATAATCAGCCGGCCGGTATCGCGCGTTGAAGCGGTGTCGGTGCGAAAGCGCATCAGCCCGCCCAGGCCGAACACGATGAAGCCGATCACAACGCCATATTCCAGCACGGTGACGCCGACAACGGCGCCTACCAAGGCGTACATGATGTACACCTTGGGCAACTCCGCCTCCTCCAGCGTATCGATTGTGCGCCGGGTGGTGGGATGGAAGGCGATCAACCCGCCCAGCACCGTCGCCAGCACCAGCGACAGCAGCGATTCCGCCATGTAGGGCAGGTCGAGAAATCCATGCCAGCCCACCGATTGCAGCTGCTGGGTGTCCAATAAGCCCGCTGTCATGTCCCGCCCCCGCGCGCGCCCCTAATCCGCCCGCATCAAGCGCCCAGCCGCTGCGGAAGCAAGCGCCTTCGCCGCCGGCATGAACGCCAGCTGAACGGAAAAGGCCATTTCGGGACGAAGCGAACCCTTTTTTT
>JAEUMU010000190.1 GCA_016791325.1 Hyphomonadaceae bacterium | reverse complement strand
GGCGGCCATGTGCTAGGCGCGGCCGATCAACAGGACAGGCTGCTCGAGCACATCGCTGACTCCACCGGCCTGACGGCGCTGAGCGTGGAATACCGGCTGGCGCCGGAACACCCCTTCCCGGCCGCGCCGGATGATTGCGAGGCCGCCGCGCTCTGGGCGATCGAACATCTGCGCGATTTCGGCGGTGAGAACCTGGCCATCGGCGGCGAGAGCGCGGGCGCACACCTATCGGCGCTGACGCTGCTGCGCACGCGCGACCGGTTTGGCAAGACGCCGTTTCAAGCGGCCAATCTGGTGTTCGGCGTATTCGATGCGGGGCTCACGCCAAGCGCGCGCGCCTACGGCAATGGCGAGCGGCTGATCCTGCGCACGATCGACATTGAAAAGTTCTCCGAGGCGTTTCTGCCAGGGCTGAGCTGGGAGCAGAAGCGCGCGCCGCACATTTCGCCGCTTTACGCCGATCTGCACGGCTTGTGCCCAGCGCTGTTCACCATCGGCACCAAGGATGCGCTGCTGGACGATAGCCTCTTCATGCATGCGCGCTGGGCGGCGGCGGGCAACGCCGCGGAGTTGGCGATCTATCCCGGCGCCTGTCACGGCTTCATCGCGTTTCCCTATGCGCAAGCCTTCGCATCGCTTAAGCAGCAGGCGGATTTCTTGAATCAGGCGCTGAGCTGAGTTTGGCATAGCCCCACGCGCACATCACCACGAACACCACGTTGCCCGCCGCATCGAGCAGGATCAGCTCGTTAAACACCGGCTCGACGAAGTAGAACCAATAATTGAACGCGAAAAACGGCAGCACGGCGAGCCCGTAGGCGAGAAAAGTCGCGCGCGTAAACACGGAGAACGCGGCGAACACGCCGGCAATGCACGCCTGCGCGCCAAAGCACGCCACAAGCAGCGGCGCGATAGCGTCATCTGGGCGATAGGCGGGGCGCACGGTGAGGTCAATCACGCTCTGCGGCGCGATCAGACACCAACCGCCGAGAATAAAGAACACGGCGGCGATGGCGTACTGGATTTGCTTGGCGCTCATGCGGGATATTTCTTGTTCATGTGCGCCAGCGACGCCTGAATCAGCGCGCGCAGAACCCCTGCATCCACATCGGCGAGCTTATTGATGTAAAGGCAGCTTTTGCCTGTCTTGTGCTTGCCGAGCTTTTTAAGCAGCGGCTGGCATTCCTTGAAATCGGAGAGCACGTAAAGGACGAGATTGGCCTTGCGCGGGCTGAAGCCGGTGCGCGGCCAGGGGCCAGTGGGGCTTGTGTAAACGCCGTAGCCGATAATGGTGGGGCCCCACATGGCCGGTTTCTCGCCAGTAATCTCGCGCATCATCTTGTCGATGGCTTTGGCGTCGGCGCGGCGGGTTTCATCCTCGACGGCGGCGATGAAGGCGGCGACCGAGGCTTTGGTTTTCTGCGTTTTCGGCTCGGCTTTGGCCACGAGGCTGCTCCCTGCTGGCTTCGCGCTTAGAGCAAGCCCGCGCGCGTGACGAGCCCTTTTCAGCCGCGCGCTCTGCCCATACAAGGCGGCCATGGCCCATCCGCCCGATCTCGCCGCCCGCATCAACGAGTTGCACTGGTTTCACCAGATCGATTTCGGCGACGGCCTGCTGAGTCCCGGCTGGGTGAAGAAATCCAAGATCGAGCGCGCAAAGCGCCTGTTTTTCGACCGGCCGCTGGAGGGCAAGAGCGTCCTCGACATTGGCTGCTGGGACGGCGCCTATTCGATCGCCGCTGCGCAGATGGGCGCAGCGCGCGTGGTGGCGAGCGATTGGTTCGTCTGGAACAACGGCATCGGCGACAAACGCGCCTTTGAACTGGCGCGCGCCACCTTGGCGCCGAATATCGAACTGGTGGAAGCGCCGGTTGAGGAACTGACGGTGGACCGGCTGGGCGGGCCGTTCGATATCGTGCTGTTCGCGGGCGTGTTTTATCACATCCCCCATCCGACGCCGCTTTTGGAGCATGTGTCGAAGCTTGTGCGCGAGGTGCTGGTGTTTGAGAGCCGGCTGTGCGGCATCGCCGGGCAGCTCACATCCAAGCCGCTGATGCGCTTTTATCCGCGCGGCAAACTCGATAGCGACGACACCAATTATTGGGCGCCGAACCCGGCCTGCATGCAGGCGCTTTGCCGGCAAATCGGGTTCAAGAGGGTGCGCTTCCAACGGCCTGACCGGCGTTTCCGGCGCGGGCTGGTGCACGCGGAGTGGTGACGCGGCA
>JAEUMU010000156.1 GCA_016791325.1 Hyphomonadaceae bacterium | reverse complement strand
TCTCTTGTCGGCAATTCTGCGTGAGGGGACGCCTGATCCCCAACCCTAGTTCCTCCGGCTTAATGTCAGATGAGGAGACGCGTGATTTTTTCAGCGCACAAGCGCGTGAGCTTGCCGCGCGCGCGCCACATTTGCGCCACGCGCGCCACGCGCACGCGCGCGGCGCGATTTTCGCATCGGCGGCGCGTATGGCCCGGAAACCGCCCAACTCCGAAACGCTGCGCGCCGAAGCGCGGCTCTTAACCATCGCCGGCGTGATGCTGCTGGTGATCGGCTTTCCGCTGACGCTGCTGTTGGTGGCCGATGCGCTGCGCGAGGGCGGGGGCTCTGCGGTGCTGCCGCTGGCGATTGGGCTGCCGCCGCTGGCGCTAGGCTACCTAGCGTGCCACTTCGCTTCGCAGCGCATGCTTAAAGCGAAGGCGCTGGAGCGCGGCGCCCGCGGCGACTTCCTGCACCTCTAAGCATCCAGGCCGCGAAAAACACGAGTTAAAGCGCTGATTTGGCAGCCGTGCGCAGCGCTGGCTAGCAGCGCGATAATATTGACTTGGTGATCGAAGCGCCGGCAGCTTTCCTATTCAGGGAAACCGAAAGCATAAACGCGCGTTTGTGCTTGGCTTGTCTGCCGGAGGACGATGAACACATGCAGCAGGAAGAGTTTGCGCTTCGCTTGCAGGGTTGGCGCTTGGCTACGGCGGAAGTGATTTACTACATGCCGGATCACCCGAGCCTGCTGCAAAGCTTCACTTGGCAAACGCTTGACCTGGCCCCCGCCTATCCGCGCATTCACAAGTTTCTGGAATTCTGGCGCAAGGAGATCGAGGCGGTGATCCATTCCGTGCGCCTCGCCAGCGGCGAGACGCTGGCGCCGGCGCAGGTGCGCGCCGCCACCCACTATTTGCACCATTAGCGCAATTGGCGCCGGCCTGGGGCGCCCTAAATAGTAAATACGCAAGAGGCAGCTTCGCGGAGAGATGCGGCGATGCGCATACTTATTTTGATGGCGGCCGCGGCCGCCGTGCTGGGCGCGTGCGCCACGGCTACGCCTTATCAGCAGGCCAGCGCCAACGCGCCCTACGGGTTCCAGGAACAGACGATCGAGTCCAATCGCGTTCGGATAAATTTCCGCGGCAATACGCTGACAGACCGCGCCACGGTGGAAACCTATCTGCTCTACCGCGCCGCCGAGGTGACTCTGGAGCGGGGGTTCGACTATTTCATCGTCGCCAACCGCAATACCGATGAAGATACCCGGCTGCAGCCGACCGGGCCGCATCTGCGCCCACGCTTTGGCTTCGACTATTGGTATTTCTCGCCCCGGCGGGGCTGGAGCCCCTGGTACGATCCGTTCTGGGCTGAGCCTTCTTCCTACCGGGAGGTGACGCGCTATGAAGCGGTGGCGGAGATCGCCATGTTCCACGGCGCCAAGCCGCAGAACGACGCCAACGCGTTCGATGCGCGCGAAGTGCAGACGAATCTGCAGGGCCAGATCGTGCGCCCGCCGCCGCCGGGCTAGGGGCCTTCCACGCGGACGCCGCGCTCTCGCAGCAGCGCCACCACGTTGCCCTCACCGGCCAAGTGCGCGGCGCCGACGGCGATGAACGTCCGCCCTGATCCATCGAGACGCTGGGCGATTTCATCGGCCCAGAGCCGGTTGCGGTTGAGGATGAGAGCTTCGTGCACGGCGGGCCCGGCATTGCGCCATTGCGCATCCAGCAGCGCGCCGAGCAGCCGCACATCTCCCATCGCCCAGGCGGCGTCGAGCGCGCGGAAGCCTTCATCGCTATCGCCCTGCACCTGATCGAGCGTGATGCGCAGGAAGCGCAGCTCATCCTCGCGCGGGAGATCGGCCAGGAAGCGGACTTGCTGTTCGGGCGTTTCCAGGAAGCCTTCACGCTTGCCCTGCGCGCGCGCTTCGGCGCTGAGCACGGTTTCCACGCCGGCTTCGGCGGTCTGGCCCTGCTGAACCACATAGGCGTAGCTCAGATTGAGCGCGGCGAACCAGGGGCGCATGCGCTCAAGCGCGGCGGGGTCGAGGTTAAGGCGGCGCGCAGCCTGCGCCAGTTTCGGCGCATCCTCGCCCAGCAGCGCGCTGAGCGTTTCTCCCGCCGCCAACGCGCCATAGCGCTGGGCCAGTTGGGGCAGGGCCGCTTGCGCGGCGGGGCCGGTATCGGTTTCAGTGACAAATTCGTCGGCGGCGTTGAAGGCGGCGTCGATCGCCGGCGTGCGCCAGCGCAGATCGGGCGATAGCAGATGAACCGTGCCGAACAGCCAGATCTCGCTGTCGGCGTCGGTGATGCGCCATAGCGCGGGCGTTGCTTCGCGCGGCGCGGCCGGGGCGCAGCCCAGGGCGAACGCGGCGAGGCTCAGAAAAGCGAGGGTGAGGATACGCATGGCCAGGCTCCGGGCTCGCCTTTGCGGCCAAGCTCGGCTAGAGAGAGCCCCCGCCGCGCCGGGTCAACCCCGCGCCGGCCCGCGCCAGCACCCGTAGCTCAGCTGGATAGAGCGCTGCCCTCCGAAGGCAGAGGTCACAGGTTCGAATCCTGTCGGGTGCGCCAGCGGCGCGTCTTGCGGTCGGTCGAGCGCTGCGGGGCCTACCGTGAGTTTCTAAGTGGAGCGGCGCATGCAGTTTGATGACGTGATCCTGGGGCGTCGGAGCATTCGCGGCTACAAGCCCGATCCCGTGCCCAAGGCGTTGATCGAAGAAATCATAGGCTTGGCGATGCGCGCCCCATCCTCGATGAACACCCAGCCGTGGAATTTTTACGTCGTCACCGGCGAGCCCCTGAATCGAATCCGCGCCGGCAACACCGAACGAATGGTGGCGGGCGTCCCGCAGTCGCGTGAATTTCGAACGGGTCCGGCCTTTGCCGGCCAGCACCGCGAGCGCCAGATCGCCGTCGCCAAGCAATTGTTCGCCGCCATGGGGATCGCACGCGACGACGCCGAGAAGCGGCAGGACTGGGTGTTGCGGGGCTTTCGCCAGTTCGACGCGCCAGTGTGCGTGATCGTGACTTATGACCGCGTGCTGGACGGCAGCGATGATACGCCGTTCGATTGCGGCGCGGTGGCGAACGCTCTTGTCAACGCCGCCTGGTCGCGCGGGCTTGGCGCGGTGATCAACAGTCAGGGCATTATGCAGTCGCCGGTGGTGCGCGAGCACGCCGGCATCGCTGACGATCAGGTTATCATGAAGAGTATCGCGATAGGCTGGCCCGCTGAGACCTTCCCAGCTAATGCCGTCGTGTCAGAACGCAAGCGTGTCGATGAGGCGACTGTGTTCGTCGGGTTCGA
The DNA here is from genome assembly GCA_016791325.1 of Hyphomonadaceae bacterium. Taxonomy (GTDB): domain Bacteria; phylum Pseudomonadota; class Alphaproteobacteria; order Caulobacterales; family Aquidulcibacteraceae; genus Vitreimonas. The sequence goes on along the minus strand of JAEUMU010000156.1, from coordinate 711 downwards.
CGATTGAGATGCGATGCGGCTTTCCGAAGGCGCGGCGAGAGCAGAAGCTGGAGGCGCTCGTCTCATTCCCGCTCGAGCACGAACACCGGTTGACATCCGCGAGCGCGCCAAGTCTGAACTCCAATGTCCTGTATCGGGCTTGCCTCCAGGGGCTGGATTAGATGTCAGGTTCAGGTGGCGCTGTTGCAAAGCGTTTGCGCTGGTATTGGCAGATGGAGGCGGCGAACATCGTGCTCCTGCCGGCGCTAGCCGGAGGCGTCGTCTGGCAATCCGGAGGGGCGGCGACGGCCGCATTCTTGCTGGCGGCGGCGGCGTGTTCGTGGCTGTTGCTGATTGGCGCTCTTTATTGGCGGGCGCTATTGCGCCGGATGGAAGGCGCCGCGGCGGTTTTCGATTACTGGCTTCCGCGGCTGGCGGCGGTCGAAGGGATTTCGGCAGCATCGGTTCTGGCCGCGGCGATCATCTTCGCGCTGGAGTTGGCGGCCGCGCGTGGCGAGTGGAGCGCCTCGCTGATTGCGGCGGCCGCTCTCACGACGTTGGCGGCGCTCGAGTATGTAAATTACTACAGGATTCAGCTGCAGCATTTCGACAATGTGGCGGACTTCAAGCGGCTGATCGCGGGGCGCGGGTTTCGCAGGGCGCACATGGCGCGCGACATCGCCGCATGGCGCGCCAGCTCGCGCCGCAAACATCGAGCTGAGTGACGGTTTC